>JAZKZA010000124.1:0-6942 GCA_045612445.1 Eubacteriales bacterium
CCGGGCAGAACCAGATCACGCATGCATACCGGTTCGGTGGGTATCTCTTCTATTATGCGACAGTCAACGCCCTCGTAATGACCGCACAGGATTATGATCTGGTCGTATTCGTCAGAAAGCTCCGTCGCGCGCTTTTGATTCAGAACGCGTCCCTTAGGAGACATATATATTACGTGACGTCGTTCACATTCGGGCGAGTCGGCAATTATCGCGTCGTAGCAGTTGCGAATAGGAGGGGCTGCCATCAGCATACCGTATCCTCCGCCGTAAGGCGTGTCGTCAACGCGACGGTGCTTGTTGTTTGAGTAATCACGAATGTTCCAAGCGTTAACCTTGATAGCACCCGACGCCTGCGCGCGTCCGATTATGCTCTCGCCCAAAACAGTTTTGACCAGCTCGGGAAAGAGAGTCATTATGTCAAATCTCATCATTCAAACATCCCCTCGATAGGAGTTATAAATATTCCCTTCTCGTCGTCGATGCTGCGAACGAACTCGTCTACCGCCGGCATAAGTCGTTGACCGGATGGCGTTTCTATTTCGTATATATCGGCGGCACCGTTGTTTATAACGCCGGTAAGAGTTCCGTAGATCCATCCGCTTTCAGCGTCGATAACGGGAAGACCGATAAGGTCGGCTATAAAATTATCGCCCTCTTCAAGAGGAAGGTCCTCACGGGCGGCAAAAACGACCTTTTCGCGAAGAGCCGACGCGGCGTCGATGTCATTGACTCCCTCAAGAGTTGCTATAACGAAGCGCTTGAAGACCGAAGCCTTTACGAGCTTGACCGCAGAGTATACCTCTCCCTTTTTGAAGTATACGCAGGGCAATGAAGCCAAAACCTCCGGCGAGTCACACCAGGGCTCAAGCTTGACGGCACCGACGATGCCGTGGGTGTTTATTATCTTTCCACATTCAAGATATGCTTTTTTCATTTTACAAGTTACCGTTTCAAAAAGATTTATAATTAGTCATATTATATCACATTTTATTATACATTGCAATAGTTTTCGCTTTTTGACGGAATTTATTGAAAAAAACTCCTATTTGTGTCAGAATGTTTACATTTCATTATCGGATTGATGAAATTTAGAGTTTATAATATTACAGAGAATTAAAGAAATTTGGAGGATAAATATGAATCTCAATTTGTTTGCGCTGGAAGCGTCGACTACTACGCCCACCACCGGGGATCTTCTCGGCTCGATGCTCTTCCCGATCCTTATGTTTGCCGTCGTCATCGTTATGTTTGTCGTTATGGGACGCAAGCAGAAGAAGCAGGATAAAGAGATCGCCGATATGAGAAACGGACTTCGCGTTGGAGACGAGGTCACCACCACCGGCGGTATTGTCGGACGCATCGTTCAGGTCAAGGAAGAGACGGTCGTTGTTGAGACCAGCCGCGACGGAACCAAGATCCGTTTTTTGAAGAGTGCTATTGCAAGAGTTGACGTTCCGGTCAGTGCTCCCGCAAAGGAAGAGCCTAAGGGCGAGACGCTCAAGGAAGACCCCAAGTCCAAAAAGAAATAAGCTCAAAGAGAACGAAGTCGTGCTTCGTTCTCTTTTTTTGTCGATAAAAGGAAAATTGCTATTTACTTTTTTCGCAAAAAATGGTATTATAGAGACATAGTAATTTACAATATATTTCGGAGATATTATATGAAATGGATTCATATTTCGGCGTTTCTTGTGCTGTCGGTAATATTGCTGATAATGCTTGCGGCGTGTACCGTGAGCGGAGAATCGGCATACGACATTGCCGTGCGTCACGGGTATACGGGAAGCGAGGCTGAATGGATAGCCTCCTTACAGGGCGTGAACGGCGAGGACGGTGAGAACGGAAGCGACGGAGATGATGGTAAAAACGGAGCGGACGGCGTTGGAGTCGAAAAGGTCGAGATAGACGAAAGCGGTTACCTCATAGTTACGTTGACCAACGGCAAGACGGTCAACGCCGGCTATGTGGGAAAAGAAAGTCTTGACACCTCAAGCGACGCTCCGGTGCTTAGCATAAGTAATTTGAATCTTCCGATGGGAAGCTCATATATTATAACCGCCGACCTTGACGACGTGACCTTTGTAAGCTCTGCTCCGAGTGTTATACAGGTCAGCCGTGACGGTGTTATACTTGCTATAGCGGAAGGAACGTCTACCATAACGGTAACCGCCGGAAACGGAAAGAGTGCGGTATGTTACGTTGACTCGACTGCGTACGTATACAAAACACAGGCAGACGGAAGCGTTAGCATCGTGGGATACAACGGTAATCTTACCGCGCTGACGATACCCGAGAGCATTATGGGTATGACAGTCAAGGAGATAGGCGCCTCGGCTTTTAGAGGAAGTACGTCTCTGACCTCGGTCACGATACCGAATAGCATTGCCGTTCGTGAATATGCGTTTGCCGACTGCGAAAAGCTTTCCGAGGTCGTTATGGATGATTCGTGTGTCTATGACGAGGAGACGTCGTTTGCAAACACCCCTTGGTTTAAGGCAAACATCTGGACCGAGCTTCAGGAAACGGTCTGGGTGTACCCGACGAATAACGACGGTGTGTATTTGCCGGGAGCTTTTTCGAATCACTATCCCGAGCCTGAACGACAAAATTCAAACGGCTCGCTGAAGGACGGCACCGAGCTGATCAGAACGGGGATCCTTTTTGAGAACGATGAGGGCGACGGTTGGAGTCGACTTATGTATAACGGTAAGACCATCTATATGCGAAACTCTCAGATCAGTACTGCCGACCCTGACGGGGCGGACGTGGGAGAGGGCGTGTATTTCTACGATCCCTCAACTATACCCGAGGGTATGCTGGGTATCGTTCCGTTGGATCTCAGTCTTTCCGGTAGCGGTGTTGGATATATAAACAATTTCAGTAACACATATAAGAACATCGATCTCGAAAGCATTATGAACATTGATGTTTCGAGCGAGGTTACTCCAAACGCGCCGCTGGTATTGATACTTCACACGCACGGAACTGAGGCGTATACCGCAAACGGTGTTACCTATTATGCTTCGGGAGACAGTAAGGATCCTCGCTCGAACGATCCTGCCAAGACAGTTGTGTCGCTTGGAGCATTGCTTGCCGAAAGGCTTGAGGCTCTTGGTATACCAACGCTTCATTGCGAGATAATGCATGATGCCGAGAGCTATACCGAGGCGTATAATAACAGCGCTGAGACAATCAAACGTTACCTTGAGCAGTATCCTTCCATAAAGTACGTAATTGACCTGCACAGAGATTCGGTCGAACGCTCAAACGGCGACGTCGTTAAGCCGGTGGCAGAGGTCAACGGTCAGGCGGCGGCACAGGTGATGTGTGTTGTTGGAAGCGGCGATGGAACAAGCGAAAGCACTGATTGGGAGAGTAATCTGGCGTTAGCACAGAAGCTCCGTGCTGAGATCTGCGAGACAAATGCGTCGCTTTGCAGACCTACTTATTTCAGGGATAAGGGATACAACCAAAATCTCTCGACCTATTCGTTGCTCCTTGAGATAGGTGCTTCGGGAAACACGCTTGACGAGGCAAAGCTTGCAATCGAGCAGATAGCCCCCGCACTTGCCGCGGTTATAAAGGGAGAATAAACCAAAACGCCACCTCGTGTTGAGGTGGCGTTTTGGTTTGATATTAGTTAGCTCCTCGCAAAATGTCTCCCTCTTTTACGTCAAAGGGCAGCCTTGCGAAAAATGTCATGGACGGGTGAGGCGCGCTTTCTATCGGTTCTCCGTTTTCGTTGTAAAGCTCGGTAAGCGTAAAACGACGACCCGTCTTTCCGGGAGAGAGCAGCTCGACTTCCTCGTTTGCGATCAGCTTGTTCTTTTGCATGAAACGGCAAAGCTCACCGGCGGAGGCGGTTGCCTGTGCCGTTGCAAGATAAGACTTTTCGCGTATATAGCCACTGCTCGTGCAGAGCTGGGCGTTCTCTGCCGGAGTGTTGAGATAAAATCCGGTTGCATATTCTCTGTGCGAAACGCTTTCAAGCTCGGCGATCCAGGCGGGGTCAAAGGAGTAGCTTTCCGGATCGCTGTAATATGCGTCGAGTGCCATGCGGTAGGCGTTGGTTACGACGGCGCTGTAGTACGCGCTCTTGACGCGACCCTCGATCTTAAACGAGTTTATGCCCGCCTCTACGAGCTGAGGAATCAGTTCTATGGTGCACATGTCCTTGGAGGACATTATGTAAGTTCCCTTTTCGTCTTGCTCGACCGGAATAGGCAGATCGAGTCGCTTTTCTTCAAGGATAGTGTAATTCCAACGGCAGGGCTGGGCGCACATTCCGCGGTTTGCATCGCGACCGATCAACATATTGGAGAGTAGACAACGTCCGCTGTACGATACGCACATAGCACCGTGAACGAAGGCTTCAAGCTCGATCTCGGGCGGCAGGACGTCGCGTATCGCACGTATCTCGGGCAGGGTCAGCTCTCTTGCCAGCACGAGCCTCGAAGCCCCCAGCTTTGTATAAGCAAGTGCTGCCTCGGGAGACGTTATGCCCGCCTGAGTTGAAATATGTATCTGCATTTCGGGAAGTATTTCTTTTATAGTGGCAATAACGCCGAGATCGGCGGCTATTATCGCGTCTATACCGAACGAAGATATGCTTTTGAGAAACTCTCTGAGCGCGGGATACTCATAGCCGTGCGGCATGGTGTTGACCGTCAAATAGAGCTTTTTGTCAAGGCTGTGAACGTAGTCGCACGCCATCTTCAGTTCGTCGAGGTCAAAGTTATCGGACGACGATCTCATTCCAAAGCTCTTTCCGGCAAGATAAACGGCGTCCGCGCCGTAGCGGATCGCGGCACGTAGCTTTTCAAAATTTCCGGCGGGAGAAAGTATTTCGGGCTTTTTTATCATAAATTCCTCTTTTTGTATTCTCCGAAGAATTCCGGAGTGTATTTTTTGTCAGCCGAGCAGCGGTCCTGAAAATACCCCTCAAAGCCGAGGGCTTCGGCGTGAGCGAGCACGGCGTTGTATTCAAAGCTCGTTATGCGACGGTTAAGCTCTTTAAAACGGAAGTTGACGGCAAAATCGGGGGTGTACTGACTCATAAGGCTCAGACGAACGTCTTTAACAGGGACGGTTTTTGCTATAATATCAAGAACGGCTAACGAATCTTTTCTTGTGCCGGGCAAGACCAAGTGCCGTACTATCACGCCTTTTTGTATAATTCCGTCTTCGTCAAATCGGACGGAGCCGACCTGCCGATACATCTCTGAAAGCGCCGCCTGCGCGATCTTAGGATAGCTTTCGGCGTTCGAGTATTTTTCGGCGAGCTCCTCCGAGGCGTACTTGAAGTCGGGAAGATAGACGTCAATAAGACCGTCAAGCATATGCAGGGTCTCCAGCCTTTCGTAGCCTCCGCAGTTCCAGACCACAGGGATCTTCAAGAGCGGCTTGACTTTTTTTAATACGGGCACGAGAAGATCGGCGTAGTGTGTTGGTGTCACCAGATCGATACAGTGAACTCCGACGTCTTGCAGATCAAGAATGATGCGGCAAAGCTCGTCCTCTGTCACATCAAATCCCTTTGCCGCGTGGCTGAGCTCACGATTCTGGCAGTAGACGCATCTGAGCGAGCATCCCGAAAAGAAGATGGCTCCCGCGCCCTTCGTTCCCGAAAGAGGAGGCTCTTCCCAAAGATGGGGAGCAAAGCGAGCAATGCGTAGCATTTTATTAACTCCGCAAAAGCCCAACTGCCCCGCCGCTCTGTCTACCAAGCACTCTCGCGGACAAAGATTGCAAGCACTCATCTTTTTTGAACTCCCTTCCCGATCGTCACTACTCCGTATATTGTAGCATAAAAAAGGCTTTTCGAACAGTACTTTTGTAAAAAAATTACCGTTCGGTTTACATTATTGCTATAATGTGCTATAATCAATGTATATAATGGGTCGGGGGTAGATACGATGAATGAGATAAAAATCGCAGAGATACTGTGTGTTGGCACGGAGCTACTGCTTGGAGATATAGTTAACACGAATGCCGCACATCTTTCCCGAGAGCTTGCGGGTCTTGGAATATCGGTGTACCACCAGACCGTAGTCGGAGACAACCCCGAGCGACTCAAGGAGGCTTTTTTGCTGGCGCTTTCAAGATCGGATATCGTTGTCGTTACAGGAGGTCTTGGACCGACCTGTGACGACTTAACTCGTGAGACGGCGGCAGAGCTTATGGGGCGTGAGCTGGTCTTCCACCCCGAGATACTTGATGAGATACGCGGTTACTTCGTGTCAAAAAATCGAGCTATGCCCGAAAACAACAGACGTCAGGCAATGGTTCCCGAGGGCGCGGAGATCCTTCATAACGATTGCGGAACAGCACCGGGGCTTTGGCTTGAGGATGCAGAGCGCGGCGTTATAGCTATGATGCCGGGAGTTCCTCTTGAAATGATAGATATGTTTGAAAAGCGGGTCAAGCCGAGGCTCTTGGCAAGACGGAATTCGGCGCTCGTGAGCCGAAACGTTCATCTTTTCGGCATAGGAGAGTCTGCCGCCGAGGAGATACTGCGCCCGATGATAGACGCCGCCACCAATCCTACGGTCGCCCCATATGCCAAAGAGGGCGAGGTGCGCTTCCGCGTTACCGCAATGGCGGCGAGTGCTGAAGAGGCTACCGCATTGTGTGACGAAACAGTGCGCCGTATAGAGGATACGGAGCTTGGACGGTACGTGTACGGAGTTGACGTTAAGTCGCTTGAAAATGCTTTGGTTCAAGAGCTTACCCGTCGAGGACGTACGCTGGCTTGCGCCGAATCCTGTACCGGAGGACTGATCGCCAAGCGTATAGTTGATGTTTCGGGCTGCTCTGCCGCCTTTCTGGGCGGAGCTGTTACCTATGCAAACTCGGCTAAGATAAATATGCTGAACGTTTTACCCGAAACTCTTGACGCGCACGGCGCGGTTTCTGCCGAAACTGCCGCCGAGATGGCCGTCAGCA
>JAZKZA010000125.1:0-14673 GCA_045612445.1 Eubacteriales bacterium
CATAGACCTCCTCGGGAGTTCCGTCCATCACTACGTGACCGCCGTCCATTACTATGACTCGGTCGGCGCGTACAGCCTCGTCCATATAGTGAGTTATCGTAATTATGGTTATACCGTACTCACGGTTGAGCTTTTCCATCATATCGACGACCTCGCGTCTTCCGCTCGGGTCGAGCATAGCGGTGGATTCGTCGAATATGATGCACCTCGGCATCATAGCGATAATTCCCGCGATTGCAATACGTTGCTTTTGACCGCCCGAGAGTCTTTGAGGCTCGCTTTTGGCATACTCCGACATACCGACAGTCTTCAACGCATCGTCAACTCGACGGCGTATCTCCTCCGACGGTATGCCAAGGTTTTCGGGGCCGAAGGCGACGTCGTCCTCAACGATCGTAGCAACGAGCTGGTTGTCGGGGTTTTGGAAGACCATTCCGATGTTTCGCCTCGTTTCCATAAGCTCGGCGTCGGTCATAGAGTTGATATCTATTTCTTTGCCGGAAATATATATTTTTCCGGCACTCGGCTCAAGGATCATATTAAGAAGCTTGGCAAGGGTCGATTTGCCGGATCCGTTTCGTCCGGCAAACGCCACGTAGCTTCCCTCCTCTATTTCAAGGGAGACCCCGGAGACCGCGGGTATTAAGTTTGTTTCTTCATCATACGAGTAACTTACATTATCGACTTTTATAAAGGGTTGACTCAATTTTGTTCTCCGAAAATTTATTTTGACGTCCATCTCGCCGATCCACCGCAGGGCAGATAAGCTCCGGTGCTTTCAACGGGAAGCGCAAGCTCGCCCGCCTCACAATCGCCTCCGTGCTTTTGCTTGACGTGAAGCTCAAGCAGATACTGCATCGTCAGCGGAGATAGACCTGTGGTATACGAGTTAATGAGAAAAAACAACGGCTCGTCCGAAAGAATATTAGCCGCAAGCGAGACCAGCTCATCGATGCACTCCTCAAGCTTCCAGGTCTCACCGCCCGGGCCTCTGCCGTAAGAGGGCGGATCCATTATTATGGCGTCGTATTTGTTTCCTCTGCGAGCCTCTCGCTCAACGAACTTTTTACAGTCGTCAACGATATATCTTATAGGCGCGTTGACGAGCCCGGACAGCGCGGCGTTCTCCTTTGCCTGCGCCACCATACCCTTTGCCGCGTCAACGTGACCCCCCGATGCTCCCGCGGCGGCCGCCGCAACGGTTGCACCTCCGGTGTACGCAAAAAGGTTAAGTACCTTTATAGGTCGACCCGCGTTTGCGATCAGCTTTGAGAACCAGTCCCAGTTCGCCGCCTGCTCGGGGAAAAGACCCGTATGCTTAAACCCCATAGGCTTGATGAGAAACCTTAACTTTCCGTAGTTTATGATCCAGCTTTCGGGCAGACGGTTATGAGACCACGCGCCCCCGCCGGAGCGCGAACGGCGGTAGGACGCGTCCGCTTTTTCCCAATCCAGCGAGCGCTCCGACTGCCAGATTATCTGTGGGTCGGGACGGATCAGAGTGTATTTCCCCCAACGCTCAAGACGTTCTCCATCCGAGGTGTCAAGAAGCTTGTAATCCTTCCAGTTGTCGGCTATCCACATAATATTGCTTGTCCTTTTCTTATTTAACGTTATAGTATTTTGATATGCGCGAGCCACCGGTGTGCGCATGACAAATGGCGATCGCAAGTGCATCTGCGGTGTCATCGGGCTTCGGAGGCGACGGCAGCTTTAGGAGCATGGTTACCATTGATATGACCTGCTTTTTGTCGGCTCGACCGTAACCCACGACCGATTGCTTGACCTGAAGCGGAGTATACTCTGAAAGATTAAGCCCTTCGTTATATCCGCGACAAAGGATGACTCCGCGCGCCTCGGCTACGCGTATACCAGTCGTCTGGTTGGTGTTCCAGAACAGCTCCTCAACGGCAAGCTCGGTGGGACGGTATTTGTCTATTATTTCTTTGAGCCCGAGGTCTATCTTCGATAGCCGTTCGGGTGTAGACATACCCGCGGGAGTCGTTATCGAGCCATAGCCCAACACACGAAATCTTGCATTTTCGTATTCAACAACGCCCCAACCGACTATCGCAAGCCCCGGGTCTATTCCGAGAATTATCATTGTGCTGTCTCCGAAAAAAATGTCAAAAATATTATTCCAAGATACATTATAACACATAAAAAACGGTTAGTCAAACACATTTTCAAAATTTACACAAATATAGCAAAAAATCTAAATTCGGGATTTACAATGTCGGGTTTATGTGTTATAATAATAATATATGTTCACCTGCGGGGGTAAAAATCTTGCATATCGTTAAATTTTCTGTGGGAGACGTTCTGGAGCTCAAGAAGGCGCACCCCTGCGGCTCAAAGCTTTTTAAGGTAATGAGGGTCGGCAGTGAGGTTCGCGTGGTCTGCTGCGGCTGCGGACGGGATATGACGCTTGACCGAATCAAGCTCGAAAAATCAATAAGAAAGATCGTTTCCGCTCAGGCGGAGTGAGGATAAGTAATGCTGAATTTTCTGAAGAAAAAAGACAAGAAGAACAAGCTTTTGGCGGGAACGCCGGGCGAGACCGTGACGTTCGGTCAAAGACTCTATGCCGCATGGCGTGAGTACGGATACCTTTCGCTTGCTATACTTATACCCGCCGCGATAATGTATCTTATCTATCTTGCTATGGGGATACACCCCTTTGGCGAGGCGTCGGTCCTCGTTCTTGACCTGAACGGTCAGTACGTCAGCTTCTATGAGGGCCTTCGTAATTTCATATATGGAGACATGAGCCTTCTTTACTCCTTCAGCCGTGCGCTGGGAGGCGAGTTTATGGGTATGTACGCCTACTATCTCGCAAGCCCGTTCTCGTATATCGTAGCCCTCTTCCCGCAGAGCATGATACTCGAGGCACTGCTGACCATATTCCTTGTCAAGACCGGAATGTGCGGACTTACGTTTGGCCTTTACCTGCACAAGACCGGCAAGCACAGAAAGAGCTTCAGCCGTCCGATGGTCGTGGCGTTCGCGATAATGTACGCCCTGACGGCGTACTGCGTCGTTCAGCAACACAACTCGATGTGGATCGATGCCGTTATCTGGCTTCCTATGATCGCATACGGTATCGAAGAGCTGATCAAGAAGGGGCACTACAAGCTTTTCGTTGCCTCGCTTGCATTGACGATACTCAGCAACTTCTATATCGGTTGGATGTCCTGCATCTTCTGCGCGGTATACTTCTTCGTTTATTACTTCATGCACAACGAAAAGAACCGCAATAACCCTTATCGTGAAAAAGCACATTTTGCCAAGTCTTTCCTTCGAATGGTCTTTTTCTCGGCACTCGGCGTTGCTATGGCAGCGGTTATCATATTGACCGCTTACTACTCGCTTACATTTGGTAAAACGACGTTTTCAGACACGAATTGGAGCTTCAAGACCAATTTTGATCTGCTCGATATGCTGGTCAAGCTGCTCCCCTGCTCGTATGATACCGTTCGTCCCGAGGGATTGCCTTTTGTATATTGCGGCGTACTGACTCTTCTGCTCATACCCGTTTATTTCTGCTCAAGCAGGATATCTATGCGTGAGAAGATCTTCTACGGAGTTCTCGCCGGAGTTTTTCTTCTTAGCTTTTTAGTCAACCCGCTTGACCTTATCTGGCACGGCTTCCAGAGACCCAACTGGCTGAATTACAGATATAGCTTTATGCTCTGCTTCGTTCTGCTCGTTATGGCGTTCCGCGGTGCTTGTGAGATAAAAAGAACGCGCGTATCTCCGCTGGTGTTCTCGTCAGGTATCCTCATACTCTTCGCCGGTATCGCGCAAAAGCTCGATCTTGCCACCTACGTCCTCGGAGATGGATCGAACGACCGCAACCACGTGGTAGGTAAGCTTTTGACCATTGAGTGCATATGGTTCACCGTTGCGCTCGTCGCGGTATATCTTCTGATCCTTTGCGCGATGCGCCGCGCCAAAAAGGTGCAGAACGTCGCGATAATACTCGTTATAATCGTATCTATCGAAATTTTCTGCAACGGACTTTCCAACTGTCTTGACCTCGGATCGGACGTCGTTTACACCTCGTATACCACTTATCACAGTATAGTTGATCCGCTTCGTGCCGCAACGTCTGTGGTAAAGGAGAACGATAAGTCGTTCTACCGACTTGAGGAGATATCTCACAGAAAAGCAAACGATAATATGGCGCTCAACGTTTACGGTCTGACCAGCTCGACCTCGACGCTTAACGCCACGACCATTCGTTTTATCAGAAACATGGGGTATCTCGGCAAGTCGCACGAGTCCAGATACTATGCCGCAAACGTCCCTGCCGATACATTGCTCAGCATAAAGTATCTGCTTGCGGGAAGCTCCGACACCCAGATCGAGTACAAAAATGATAAGGCATTGCTTTCAGACGAGCGTCTTTACTCGCTCTTCTACACCGATGAGAATTATTCGGTATACGAAAGCCTGTACGCTCTTTCGCTGGCATTTGCAGTAAATGAAAACGTTTTAGCGATCGACATGGCGGATTATCACAATCCCTATCAGCGCATCAACGCGATAATCACCGCAATGCTTGGCTCAGATGAGCCCATAGAGGTCTATAAACCTCTTGACAGCTATACCGTTTCGACCAGCAATATAACCAGTCGTTCAAGTACTCCGACCTCAACCTCTAATTATAAATATCCCTTCACAAACTACGAAAAGGCCGATAACGACCTGACCGCATACGTTAGATATACCCTTTCCCTCCCCTATATTGATACTCCCGTGGAGGATCAGGGTGTGTTGGAAGGGGGCTTTGATCCCGACGACGATAACGCCATCAAGCCGGCTCAGCAGTACGTCTATTTCTATCTTCCCAGTGAGTTCCAAAGAGCGTTCAAGTTCTCAACTCCCGACGGAAGCTACGGAGAGGTGTTTGGCGGCGGAGACGTCAGATCTCTGTTCGTCGGTCCGCTTTACGAGGGCTTATCGCACACCGTTGCTCTTGAGCTGAAGTCTGAGAATCTTTACGTAACGCAGGACGTTCCGCTCTTCTATTACCTTGACGTTGATCTTTACGTCGACGTTATGACCCGTCTTTCCGAAAACCAGCTCGTTATCGACGAGGGCTTTACCGACGACCATATAACCGGTACTATGACTACCACCGACGAACTTTCAACCGTCTTTACCTCTATACCCTACGACGAAGGCTGGATCGTAAAGGTTGACGGTAAGAGAGTTGATATAAAGGGGATTCTCGGTGACAGCTCGCTCGATGCCAAGACCTCGACGGACGGCGCACTCGTTGCGTTTGACGTTGAGGGAGCAGGTGAGCATACCGTCGAGCTGATATACCGCCCCAAGGCGTTCGTGATCGGTGCTGCCCTTTCGTCAACAGCACTTATCGTGTTCCTGTTGCTGATCATATTTGAAAAGAAAGTCAACCGTGTTGCAGCGAAGATACTCTTCCCCTTGACCGTACCGGTCGTTGCGGCTGAAGAGCTTGAGGCTTTGAATGCCAACTGTGAAAACGCTCAAGCGCAAGAGACAGACAGCTCTGAGCAAGAGCAGGAAGAGAGCGGTGATAACTGATGTTTTACTATATCAAAGGTGCTCTGGCGTTCAAGGAGGCCTCCTGCGCCGTCATTGAAGCGAGCGGGGTCGGATATCGAATGACGGTCAGCCAGACCACGTACAATTCCCTGCCCGCCGTTGGCGGTAACGCAAAACTGTTCACTCACCTTTCGGTACGTGAGGACGGTATCGAGCTTTTTGGATTTGCAACGCCGGAGGAGCTTAACGCATTTAAGATGCTCATCGGCGTTTCCGGAGTTGGTCCAAAGGTTGCCGTCAGTGTGCTTTCGCAGTTCTCTCCCGAAAGATTTGCCGTGATCGTGGCGTCCGAGGATGCCAAGTCTCTTGCAAAGGCAAACGGAGTCGGCTCAAAGACTGCGGCTCGCATCGTGCTTGAGCTGAAGGATAAACTTTCGGTGCTGGGAAGCGCGGTCGGTTCTCCTGCAGCGGCAGAGGTCGCATCGGTCGGAGAATCGTCGGGCGAGTTTGCGGACGCCGTAGAGGCACTTATGGCAATAGGATATACTCGCTCTGAAATATTGACCGCTCTGCGCGGAGTTGACACCTCTAATATGTCTCTTGAGGAGATATTCAAATCGGCAACCAAGCGACTTATAAGATAAGAAAGGCAAAACAATGGACAACGAACTTGATTTTGAGAACCGAATAGTCTCAACCTCCTATACTCCGGACGACACCGATATAGATCAGTCGTTGCGCCCGCGCAGTATAGAAGACTATGTCGGTCAGGAAAAAGCCAAGGAAAATCTCAAAATATATATAGAAGCCGCAAAGAAACGTAAAGAGTCTCTCGATCACGTTCTGCTTTACGGTCCTCCCGGTCTCGGAAAAACGACGTTGGCATTTATCATCGCTGCCGAAATGGGGGTAAATATTCGAATAACGTCAGGTCCTGCCATTGAGAGGCAGGGTGACCTTGCGGCGCTCTTGACAAATTTGAGTGAGGGAGACGTTCTCTTTATAGATGAGATACATCGCCTTTCGCGCTCGGTCGAGGAGATACTGTATTCCGCCATGGAGGACTATTCGCTTGATATTATAATTGGTAAGGGTCCTGCGGCGAGAAGTATACGTATAGATCTTCCGCATTTTACGCTCATAGGAGCGACGACACGCGCAGGTCAGCTGACCTCCCCGCTTCGCGACAGATTCGGAGTCATGCTTCGTCTGGAGCTTTATTCGATCGAGGAGCTTGCCTCCATTGTCACACGAAGCGCGACGATCCTCGGCATCGAGATATCGCGCGACGGAGCGTACTCTATAGCCTCACGTTCACGCGGAACGCCTCGTATCGCAAACCGACTGCTCAAGCGTGTTCGCGATTTCGCACAGGTCAAGGGAAGCGGAGAGATAGACGCCAAGATCGCGTGCTATGCCCTCGATAAGCTTGAGATAGACGAGCTTGGGCTTGACAACACCGATCGCCGTATGCTTCGCACCATAATCGATTGCTACGACGGAGGTCCTGTTGGACTTGAAACTCTTGCGGCAACGGTTGGTGAGGAGGCTGTAACGCTTGAGGACGTATACGAGCCGTATCTTATGCAGATCGGATTTCTTTCGCGCACTCCGCGAGGCAGATGCGTGACGCGACTTGCATATCAGCACCTCGGGCTCAAGATGAGAAGCAACGATGCCGCCAAGCAGCAGATAAATATTTTTGACGGAAATGACTGAGCTTTTTAACGTTATATGTAACGGTGTTGAAGAAACAGAGTCTGCCGGTGTTCGTCTGGCGGAGCTTATAAAGAATGACTTCTCTTTGCCTGACTTTATCGCGCTCTGCGGTGGTCTTGGCGCGGGAAAGACTGCGTTTACCCGCGGCTTTTGCTCGGTCCTTTGTCCTTCGGCGGCAGTTCGGTCACCCTCCTTCGCGCTCGTCAATGAGTACAAAGGAAGCACCGACGTGTTTCACTTTGACGTCTGGAGAATAAATGACGATGACGACCTCTATTCCACAGGATTTTACGATTACTGTGAGCGCGGTGGGCTCGTTATCTGTGAATGGGCAAACAACATAGATTACGCCCTACCCGATCGCTATATAAAGGTCGAAATAGATGGTAACGGAGACCTTCCTCGCAAGATAACAGTAACATTGGAGAATAATAATGAAAATATTGGCACTTGACAGCACCGCAGGTACTTCAACGGTTGCTCTGTGTGAAAACGAGCGGTTGGTTGCGGAGTTTTCACTCAACGGCGGCAACACGCACAGTGAAACGTTGTTGCCTATGATCGCCGAGATGCTTAAAGATTGTGCTCTATCGGCAAAGGATGTTGACGTTTTTGCCTGCGCGGCAGGTCCCGGATCTTTCACCGGTGTTCGCATCGGAGCTGCAACCGTCAAGGGGGTGGCATTCGGCTCGGGAAAGCCTTGCATCGGTGTTTCGACTCTTGAGGCGTTGGCTTATAATCTGCGCGGCTTTGACGGTATCATCTGTCCCGTTATGAACGCCCGTCGCGGTCAGGTATATAACGCTCTGTTTTCCTCAAACGGAGACCGACTCTGCAACGACCGTGCGATCTCAATTGAGGAGCTTTGCGCCGAGCTTGTCGGCAAAGACGAAACCGTCTGGCTCTGCGGTGACGGCACGGAAATAACCTTCAACGGCTTTGGCGGCCGGGTAAACTCAAGAAAAGCTCCCGAACGCTTGAAATATCAGTCGGCGTTTTCGGTAGCGCAGTTGGCTCTCGCCGAATACGAAAAAGGAGTCAGAACCCCTGACATAGAGCTTTCCCCCGTTTATTTACGACTCTCGCAAGCCGAACGCGAAAGACTTGAACGCGAATCCGGCTCACTTGAAAACATAGAAAGGTTGAAAAACAAATGAAAATCAAGAAAATCGTTATTGGATCAGACCACGCAGGCTATGAGCTCAAGGAAAAGGTAAAGGCTCATCTTGAAAATCGCGGGATCACCGTTTTTGACGTCGGCACTGACTCGACCGACAGCTGTGACTACCCTGTATTTGCCGATGCACTTTGCAAGAAGATCCAGCTCAGCGAGTTTGAACGCGGAATACTCGTTTGCGGAACGGGTATAGGTATGTCCATCGCCGCAAACAAGCATAAGGGAATCCGCGCCGCCTGCTGCTCCGATACCTATTCCGCCAAAATGACCCGCCAGCACAACGATGCGAACGTTCTCTGCTTCGGTGCAAGAGTTATCGGTGAGGGTCTTGCTTGCGATCTTGCCGATCTCTTTACCGATACCGACTACGAGGGTGGCAAGCACGCACGTCGTGTTGCAATGCTCGACGAGCTGCTCTGATCTATGAGGGGTGAAAGATTCGCCAAGAAGACGGCGGATATTCTTCGCGCTTTTGCCGGTAAGGAACGATACAAGTCAACTGCCGCGGTTATAGCCGCAGGAGGCGACTCCTCGCGAATGAACGGCATCAACAAGCAGTTTTCCGAAATCGACGGTATGCCTACGCTTGCAAGATCAATTCAGGCATTTGAGAATACCGAGTGTATAAAGGAGATCGTTGTCGTTACGCGTAAGGACGACATTCCGACAGTGATAGAGCTTTGCGAAAGATATAGCTTCAAAAAGGTCATAGCCGTAGTTCCGGGAGGCTCGAGCCGACAGGAATCTGTGTGGCTCGGCTTTTCCGAGATAAGCGACAACACGGAGTTTGTTGCGATTCACGACGGTGCTCGCTGCCTTGTTACGCCCGAGATGATCGAGAATGTATGCCGTGAGGCGTATATATACCGAGCCGCAACAGCGGCAAACCGAGTTTCCGATACCGTTAAGCGTACCGAAAAGGGCGGGTTTGTAGAAGAGACTCTTGACCGAAACCGTATTTGGTTAGCACAGACGCCACAGGTGTTTGACTCAAATCTTTACCGTGCGGCGGCGTACACTGCAAGGGAGTCCGGGTTTATCGGCACCGACGACTGCTCCTTGGTCGAGAATATTGATTTCAAGGCTATCCGCTTAGTCGAGTGCGGACGCGAGAACATCAAAATCACGACCCCCAACGATCTCTTGCTTGCAAGGGCTATACTGTCCGCAAGAAAGGAAGGTATGTCGTGAGAATAGGTGAAGGATATGACGTTCATCGGCTCATTTTGGGACGTAAGCTGATTCTCGGCGGTGTCGACGTTCCTTATGACATGGGGCTCGACGGACATTCGGACGCCGACGTACTTACCCACGCGATAATGGATTCGCTTCTCGGTGCGGCAGCTCTTGGAGATATAGGTAAGCTCTTCCCGGATAACGACGACCGCTTTCTTGGAGCGGACAGTCTTGGGCTGCTGAAAGAGGTCGTTCGCGTGCTTGATGAGAACGGATATGAGATCGTTAACGTGGATTCAACGGTCGTCGCCCAGCGCCCAAAGCTCTCACCGTATATCGACGAGATGAGAGAGAGACTTGCAAACGCCGCAGGTGTTTGCAAGGATATCATAAGCATTAAGGCAACAACCGAGGAAAAGCTTGGCTTCACGGGTCGCGGTGAAGGTATTGCCGCACGTGCGATCTGTCTTATACAAAAGAAATAAAGGGATACACCCTTTGCTTTGTTAAAGGTATATCCCAACGCGAGCCCCGCGCTTAACGGTTTGTCAACTTCCCTTCTCAATAAACTTAACGGAGCACAAGGGACACGCGATACGTAGTTACATTTTATGCCGAAAACTGTCGTTTGACACATCAATAATAAGAAAGGAACATAAAATAATGATCTATATTTCTCCATCACTTCTTGCCGCAGATTTTACAAAGCTTGGTCAGGAGGTCGAAAGGATCGAGGCCGCCGGCGCAAACTACCTGCACCTTGACGTTATGGACGGAAACTTCGTCCCCAACCTCAGCTTTGGCCCCGGTGTTATCTCGGCACTTCGTAAGTCTTCTATGCTGATATTTGACGTACACCTCATGATCTGCGAGCCCGAAAGATACATAGATAGCTTCGTAAAAGCCGGGGCGGATATTATAACTGTACACTATGAGGCGGTAAAGGATCCCGCCGCCGTTCTTCGCTCGATAAAAGACCGTGAGGTAAAATCCTGCATTTCGATCTCGCCCGCAACTCCTGTTGAGAACATTATTCCGCTGGTCAATGACGGACTTTGCGATATGGTCCTTATTATGACGGTCGTGCCCGGATTTGGCGGACAGAAGTTTATGCCCGAAATGCTCGACAAGGTACGTAAGCTCCGTCGTTTCGCAACAAAATACGGTATTCCGCTCGACATCGAGGTAGACGGAGGAATAACCCCCGAGAACGTGGGTCTTTGCACTGCGGCAGGAGCTAACGTTATCGTTGCCGGAACTGCTATTTTCGGATCTAAGAAGGCGAATGCCGTTATAAAGTCAATGCGTCAGACCGCCGCGGAAAATCCGTTTGCAGAATGACGAAAAGGAACAGACAGCTGCGGTTGTCTGTTCCTTTTTTGTTTTAACCTTTTATTGCGTCGGGCATATAAATATTAAAGAATTTACCCCGGATCCTTTGAAGGCATGCTTGTCGATTGTTCAAAAAGCGTTAACATTGAGTTATAATTTTCAAGGTATACTATACATATATTTTATCTTAAAGAAAATAATAAATAATAACAAATAACGTTTGGGGTCTTAATTATGATATTTCCGAAAATCACAGAGCTTTTCGATCTGGAGCACACCCCTGTTCCGTCGATTTTTGATAGCTGCGAATATCCGTGGGAGGTCCTTCCCAAGCTGCGCGATTTTATAGTTGAGCTTTCGGGAAGGCTTGGAGATGACTTCTATTCCCCGTGTGAGGGAGTTTATATTTCAAAGAACGCAACTGTCGCCCCTTCTGCATCTATTTGCGGTCCTTGTATAATCTTTGAGGGGGCTGAGATACGTCATTGCGCGTATATTCGCGGTTCGGTCATAGTCGGTAGAAACGCCGTCGTGGGTAATTCGACCGAGCTGAAGAACTGCTTACTTTTTGATAACGTTCAAGTTCCGCACTATAATTACGTTGGTGACTCTATTCTTGGATATCGCTCGCATCTCGGCGCGGGTGCGGTCACTTCTAACGTCAAATCTGACAAGACCGAGATCGCCGTTGCCTTTGACGGACAAAGAATCAATACCGGACTTCGTAAGCTCGGCGCGATACTTGGAGATTTCGTTGAGGTCGGTTGTGGAACTGTTCTTAACCCCGGTTGTGTTATAGGAAGGGACACAAACGTATATCCTCAATCCTCGGTGCGCGGTTTTGTTCCGTCACACAGTATATATAAGGATGCCGAGCGCATCGTAAACAAGGAGGCAAGAAACTGATATGGGACGACTTTTTGGAACCGACGGTGTTCGCGGTATAGCAAACACCGAGCTTTCCTGTATGCAGGCTTTTGAGATCGGACGCGCTGCGGCTTCCCTGCTCTCTGAAAACAGCAGAAGAAGGCCCGTGTTCGTTATTGGTGGAGACACCCGTTGCTCAACGCCTATGCTTATGAGAGCCGTAAGTGCGGGTCTTTGCTCGGTCGGTGCTGACGTTATAGACCTCGGCATTATACCTACCCCTGCCGTTTCTTATCTCGTTGGCAAATACAAAGCCGATGCCGGAGTGGTCGTTTCGGCATCTCATAACCCGTATGAATATAACGGTATCAAGCTTTTTGGCGGTAACGGTCAGAAGCTTCCCGACCTTCTTGAGGAGCGCATCGAAGCGATCGTTCTCGATAAAATAAGCGCGATCCCCGCCCCGACGGGAGACGACATCGGTCGTATACTTTCGGGCTATGACGCCGAAAAGGATTATATCGAGCATATCAAGAGCAGCGTTATGTATTCCCTTAACGGAATGAAGATCGCTCTCGACTGTGCTAACGGTGCGGCGTCGAGAACTGCAGAGCGTCTTTTCACAAAGCTGGGAGCCGAGGTCATTATTCTCTCTAACGCCCCCGACGGAGTTAATATAAACCAAGACTGCGGCTCGACCCATATCGAAAGGCTCGCGGCATTCGTTCGCGAAAACGGATGTGATTGCGGAGCGGCTTTTGACGGAGATGCAGACAGGTGCCTTTGTGTTGACGAAAACGGAGACGTTATAGACGGAGACCGTATTATGGCGATCTGTGCCCTCGATCTTGCCTCTCGCGGCAGACTTCACGGCAACACCGTTGTCGGAACGGTTATGACCAACCTTGGTTTTATTAAGTTCTGCGAGCAGAATGGGCTTCGCTTTGTTGCAACTAACGTTGGAGACCGTTTTGTTCTTGAGGAAATGCTCATAGGAGAATATTCATTCGGCGGAGAGCAGTCGGGTCATATAATCTTCCGAGACTTTGCAAACACCGGTGACGGACAGTTGACCGCAGCACAGTTGTTCTCTCTCGTTCGACGTAGCGGCAAGCGACTCTCAGAGCTTGCATCGGTCATGACGCCGTATCCTCAGACTATAGTTAACATTTCGGTTTCGAACGAAGGAAAGCTTCAGTTCTTCACCGATCCTACTATCAAGGACGCTATTGACACAGCCAAGTCTGAGCTTGGTAACGATGGACGCGTTGTCGTTCGTCCGTCGGGAACCGAGCCGCTCATCAGAATAATGGTTGAGGGGCGTGACGAGGAAACTATTGGTGCGATCGCCGCCCGAATTGCCGAAACGATCAACTCGGCACTTGTACAGAAAGCTTAAATTAAGATCAAGAAGGAACTTTTATGTGCGGAATTATTGGTTATACCGGAACTCAGGACGCCGTTCCGATCCTCATAGGCGGACTTACATCACTGGAATATCGAGGATATGACTCTGCCGGCGTTGCTTTGGCAAGTAACGACGGTATTAAGATAGTAAAATCAAAGGGGCGCATCGAAGCCCTTTCCAAAAAGCTGGACGAGACTGACTACCACGCCCCCTGCGGCATCGGTCACACTCGCTGGGCAACTCACGGAGAGCCGTCTGACAAAAACGCCCATCCTCACAGCACCGATAACCTTTCATTGGTGCATAACGGAATAATCGAGAACTACGATGAGCTTCACGAGCGTCTCGAGGGGCTTGGTTACAGTTTTGTTTCCGAGACCGACACCGAGACCGCTGTCAAGCTGATCGATCTTTACTACCGCGAAAGCCGAGACCCTGTCAAGGCTATGTTCTCTGCCGCAGCGGAAATGCGCGGGTCGTTCGCGTTTGGCATCGTCTTCGCGGATATACCCGGGACTATCTATGCTATGAGAAAGGACAGCCCGCTTATCGTTGCCACTTCGGAATGCGGAGGTCTTATTGCCTCTGATATCCCTGCAATTCTGCCGTATACAAATAATTATTTCCGTCTTGAAGAAGAGGTCGTCGCCGTACTTAATAAGGATAACGTCAGCTTCATTGGTAAGGACGGTAGCTATCGTCCTCAACCCGAGGAAACGGTAAGCTGGAGCGTTGGCGAGGCGCAAAAGTCGGGGTATCCTCACTTTATGCTCAAGGAGATATTCGAAGAGCCTGTGGCTATAAGAAAAACGGTTACCCCTCGTTTGGTCAAGGGACTTCCCGATTTCTCTATGCTCGACAAGGAAATAGGACGGATACACATCGTTGCTTGCGGAACGGCGATGCACGCCGGTCTTGTCGGCAAAACGATGATCGAAAAGCTGGCTCGCCTTCCCGTCACCGTTGAGATCGCGTCAGAGTTCCGTTACCGCGATCCTATACTTGACAAAAAGGATCTCGTTATTCTGCTCTCCCAGTCGGGAGAGACTGCAGATACCCTTGCGGCTCTGCGACATTCAAAGGCTTGCGGAGTCAAAACACTTGCTATCGTTAACGTTATAGGCTCTTCGGTCGCCCGTGAGGCAGACAACGTCATCTATACGATGGCTGGCCCTGAGATCGCGGTGGCAAGCACCAAGGCGTATTCTGTTCAGTGCGCCATCATGTCACTCTTGGCAATTAGACTTGCTTTTGACTGTGGAAAGCTCGATGAGGCAGAAGCAAAGAGATTGACCGCCCTTTTGATCAATGAAGTTCCTGCCGCAGTTTCTGCTGTCCTTGAAAAGAACGAGGAGATCGGAAGGATCGCAAAGTGCTATACTGAGAACGCCGAGCATCTCTTCTATATTGGGCGCGGCGTTGACAGCGATCTTTGCACCGAGGCGTCTCTCAAGCTCAAGGA
>JAZKZA010000126.1:0-4833 GCA_045612445.1 Eubacteriales bacterium
TAATTCAATTGAACTATATTCATTTAGAAATAATTTAGCAACTAAAATATTAGCTATGGATAATCCTATGGAAAGTTTAGAAAGAATGGAAAGTATATTTTTACAGGATAATTTGCCATCCTCTGAACAAAGGTATTGTAATGCTGCTGCGCGAGGATCGTTGTCGGAACGAGGATCGCGACCTGCTTGCCACCAAGAACCGCCTTGTACGCGGCTCGCAGAGCCACTTCGGTCTTGCCGAATCCAACGTCTCCGCACAAAAGACGATCCATTGGGACGGGCTTTATCATATCGTCCTTGATCTCGTCGGTAACGGTCAGCTGAGAGTCGGTCTCCTCGTATTCAAACGAGGCTTCAAAGTCTCGCTGAAGGTCGTCGTCTGCCGGGAAGGCGTATCCCGGTCGGCGTGAGCGCTCGGCGTAGAGCTTGATTAGATCCTTTGCGATCTCCTTGACCGCTGCCTTTGCTCGTGCCTTTGCTTTTCCCCACTCGGCACCGCCAAACTTTGAAAGCTTGACGAGTCCGTCCTCGGTTCGCGCACCGATATATTTGGACAGCATACCGATCTTTTCGGTGGGAAGATACAACCGGTCCGCTCCGGCAAAACGAATGTTTATATAGTCTCGGCTGGTGCCGTTGACGGTCAGGTTCTCAATGCCCTCATACTGTCCGATGCCGTAGTTTTCGTGTACGACGTAGTCGCCGACCGAAAGCTCAGAATAGGAAAGGATACTACTGTCGGTGCTCTTCTTTTTTGCACTCTTTTTTCTCAGCTTGGAGGCGGCAGCTCCGGCAATGCGCTCGTCCTGAAGGGTCGACAAAACGGCTACTCGTGGTGTTATAAGCTCAAATCCGCGCACGGCAGAGCCGTGAGATACCGACACCTCACCTGACCCCAGCTCTTCGACAGAGACGTTCTGCTTGGCGGAAAATCCGTTATCTCGAAGGTATCCGCAAAGATTTGTGGCCTCGGTCTCGTTCTCGGTTTCGACCAGAACGCGCCAACCTCCCCTTTCGTATGCCACGAGATCCTCAAGAAGGAGCTTGTAATTTCCGGCATAGGACGCCGTGTGTCTCGTTCTAAAATTAAACATACCGCCGAGCTTTCTGCCCGAAAGACCACGAGCAAGAGAGTCTATATGCAACGTTACGTTTCGGTCTAAAAAGGCGTCTATCGCCGAGGGGTCACGGGAATATTCGGCGTATTTCGGCGAGATCGTACCCGACGCGACCAGCTCTTGTATGTTGTGATCAGAATGCCATTTTGTCGCCTTTATTCTATCGTTTACATCCTCTGTATTCTTTACGAAGACGGTCGATCTTGACGAAAAATAATCCAGAAGCGTCGCTTTTTCGGGATATATCTTGACGATGTATTTGTCGACAAATCCAACCTCGGCACTTCCCGAAATGGCGGCGGTCAGCGCGCTTTCCTCGCTCTGAAGCTCAGAGCGCACGCGTTCGTTGTCGGAATTCTTTATCAGATTTATTACCGAGCGACGTATATCGGTAAGCACATCGACGTTTGCCAGTACTTCGCGTGCCGGCGGCAGCTCTGCACTTGAAACGTTTGTTGTAACTCGTTGGGTTGTGGGGTCAAAAAGACCCATGCGATCTATCTCGTTGCCAAAGAGCTCAACTCTTATGGGATGCGATCCGCGAAGCGTGTTTTCGTCGTGGTCTACGTAATGACCGCGTGGAGGAAAGATATCGACAATACCTCCACGGCAGGCGAATTGCCCTGCCGAATCAACGAGATCGACTCGTTTGTATCCCGAGTCAACCAAGCTCTTTGCCAGCTCGTTAAGCTCTATCTCCGTCGAATAATCGAGCTTGATGGTAGAGCTGCGAAGACGCTCGGGTGGTATCGTGTAGCCGAGTGCGGCATCGGGAGTGGTCACAACGGCGTCAAGACCGCCGCAAAGCAGTCCGTAAAGCACCATAAGCCTCTCATGCTCATAGTCATGGGAGGCAGAAATATTATAAAACGTGAGATCTCGCGGCAGGTAGAAGGCGGCGTTGACCGAGTTGACTCGCAAAAGATCGCAAAGCCTTGAGCATTCTCGCTCGTCACGGCAAATTATAAGCGACGCCCCCCATTGGGTTGTGTGATCGCGTATCAGTGAGACGAATAACGAGTCTGACGCACCGTCACAAAGTCCGGTCAACAGCAACGGCGAAGGCTTTGATGCCGAGAATTCTCTGCGGATAGCCTCATTTACGGCACCGTATTCGCGGTCCTGCCGAATGGAATCGGTCAGCTTCGGCATCAGTCGTTCACCTTTTTTGCGACGTTGCAAAGTGCCATAGCTCCGTCAACATCTCCTGAAATGATCTTTTCGATGCCCGACATAGCCCTGTCGAACTCCTCGAATATGATCTTTTGCTCGTCGGCGGTGAACTTGGAAAGCACCCAGTCTGCCATATCGTAGTTCGGATTGGGCTTCTCGCCGACACCGATACGTACTCGCGGGAAGGCGTCTGAATTAAGCTGATAGATGATATCTCTCAAGCCACGTTGTCCACCGTCTGACCCGCTTTTTCTGACTCTCATACGCCCGACTGCCAATGCCGTATCGTCCGAAATGACGATGAGGTTTTCGAGCGGGATCTTGTAGAAGTCGACGATCTGGCGAACGGCACGTCCCGACGCGTTCATATACGTTTGCGGCTTGACGAGCAGAACTCGTGCTCCGCCGAGCCTTGCTTCGCAGAAGAGCGCGTCATACTTTGCACGGTTGATCTTGACTCCCAGCTTTTGTGCGATGTAATCCACCGTCAAAAAGCCGGCGTTATGGCGAGTGAAGGCGTACTGCTCTCCGGGGTTGCCGAGACCGACTATAACGTGTGTGATGGGCGTTTGCTCTGCTGCCGGTCTTTCATTTTCGATCTTCTTGAAAAGGTCAAGAATACTTGACATAGTTTCTCCATACTCATTAAGATTTTATAGGGATATTATACTCCCAAAAGCCCGCCTTGTCAATCGAATTTTGTTATGATGCTCTGCTTTTGCGTTGATAAAGGTAAAAAAGACAAAATATTTTCAAAAAAACCGAAAAAAATGCCGTAAACCCCTTGAAAAATGTGGTGGTGTTATGGTATAATAACCGATGAATGTATGAATACAAAAACAAATTCAACATAGGAGAGAGAATATGAAGAAAAAGTATGTTTATCTCTTTACCGAAGGCAACGCTAATATGCGTGAGCTGCTCGGAGGTAAAGGAGCTAACCTCGCCGAAATGACCAATATCGGTCTGCCGGTTCCGCAGGGTTTCACCATTTCCACTGAGGCCTGCACCCAGTACTACGAGGACGGCAAGCAGATCAACCCCGACATCATGGCCGAGATCATGGAGAACATCGATAAGATGGAAGCTATCACCGGCAAGAAGTTCGGAGATCTCGAGAACCCGCTGCTCGTTTCGGTCCGTTCGGGCGCTCGTGCTTCGATGCCCGGTATGATGGACACCATTCTGAACCTTGGTCTTAACGAGGAAGTCGTTGAGGTTATGGCAAAGAAGTCCGGAAACCCCCGTTGGGCTTATGACTGCTACAGAAGATTTATCCAGATGTACTCCGACGTCGTTATGGAAGTCGGCAAGAAGTACTTCGAGGAGCTCATCGATAAGATGAAAGAGGAAAAGGGTGTCACCCTTGACGTCGATCTGACCGCTGACGATCTTAAGGAGCTTGCAAACCAGTTCAAGGCTGAGTACAAGTCCAAGATCGGAACTGACTTCCCGAGCGATCCTAAGGAGCAGCTCATGGGCGCCGTTAAGGCTGTTTTCCGTTCGTGGGACAACCCCCGTGCAAACGTTTATCGCCGCGATAACGACATCCCCTACAGCTGGGGTACTGCCGTTAACGTACAGGCTATGGCGTTCGGTAACATGGGTGACGATTGCGGAACCGGTGTTGCCTTTACCCGTGACCCCGCTACCGGTGAGAAGAAGCTCATGGGTGAGTTCCTCACCAACGCTCAGGGCGAGGACGTTGTTGCCGGAGTTCGTACTCCTATGCCCATCGCTGAGATGGCAAACAAGTTCCCTGCAGCCTTCGAGCAGTTCCAGAAGGTCTGCCAGATCCTTGAGAATCACTATCACGACATGCAGGATATGGAGTTCACCGTTGAGAACGAGAAGCTCTATATGCTCCAGACCCGTAACGGCAAGCGTACCGCTCCCGCCGCTCTGCAGATCGCTGTTGATCTGGTGAAGGAAGGCCACAAGACCAAGGAAGAAGCCGTCCTCATGATCGATCCCAGAAACCTGGACACCCTGCTGCATCCCCAGTTCGACCCCGCCGCTCTGAAGAAGGCAACTCCCGTTGCTACCGCTCTGCCTGCATCTCCCGGTGCTGCCTGCGGCCGTATCGTCTTCACCGCTGAGGATCTCAAGGAGCTGGCTAACCAGTTCAAGGCTGAGTACAAGGGCAAGATCGGCACCGACTTCCCCTCCGATCCCAAGGAGCAGCTGATGGGCGCCGTCAAGGCCGTCTTCCGTTCCTGGAACAACCCCCGCGCTATCGTGTACCGCCGCATGAACGACATCCCCGGTTCCTGGGGCACTGCCGTCAACGTCCAGTCCATGGCCTTCGGTAACATGGGTGACAACTGCGGTACCGGTGTTGCCTTCACCCGTAACCCCGCTACCGGCGAGAAGAAGCACATGGGCGAGTTCCTGACCAATGCTCAGGGCGAGGACGTCGTCGCCGGCGTTCGTACTCCCATGCCCATCAGCGAGATGGAGAACAAGTTCCCCGAGGCTTACAAGCAGTTCGTTGAGGTCTGCGCTACTCTGGAGAACCACTATCACGACATGCAGGACATGG
>JAZKZA010000127.1:0-3668 GCA_045612445.1 Eubacteriales bacterium
GAATAACTGCAGAGTGACTGCGATCTCCGTCCTTTGTACGAACACCCACAGCCTTGCCGTCACTTACGATTATATCAAAAACGTGGGAGTAAACAATGTCGCATCCCAGAGAAACGATATAATTTTCAAGGGCATCTGAAATATCAGCGGCCTTGTCCGAAACGGGGAAAACTCTTCTTCCTCGCTCGGTCTTGAGCGGCACTCCCAGCTCGCCCTCGAAAAGCTCCATCGTATCCGACGGAGAGAGGCGGTTGAGCGCCGAATACAAAAATCTCGGGTTTGTGGGCACGTTCTGCAAAAACTCGTTTATCTCGCAGTCGTTCGTGACGTTACAGCGCCCCTTACCGGTTATCCTTATCTTTCTGCCCAGCTTTTCGTTTTTATCGAAAAGCGTGACCTGCCCTCCGGCTCTTGCGGCAAATATCGCCGCCGCAAGTCCCGCCGCGCCGCCTCCAACGACGGCTATCTCAGCTCTGGGTCTTGTCATAAACGTCGTATTCGTCCCAGATCTGCTCGAGTCTGCGGAGTCTTTCGGTCAGCTCGTCCTGCTTCTTTCTTGCCAGAGCCACTATTATGGCGTTTATTATCGACAGCGGGGCTACCAGCGAGTCGACGAACGACGCCATATCGCTCTGCGCGAGCAGCAGCTGGTCTGCCATCGGGGCGATGGGAGACTGCGGCGTGTCGGTCAGTACGATGACGTTCGAGCCCGAGCGCTTGGCAAACTCCACGGCGTTGATTATTCTCTTCGAGTATCTCGGGAAGCTGATGGCGACCAGCACGTCGCCCTCCCCTATCTGCAGCAGCTGCTCGAATATCTCGCCGCCCGACGAGGTCTGGACGAAGCGTACGTCGTCGAAGATCATACGGAGATTATAGTTCAAAAAGCCCGCAAGGTTTGCCGACGAGCGCATACCGATAATGTATATCCTCTTCGCACCCGCGATGGCGTCGACCGCGTCGGCAAAGCTCTTTCGGTCGATCTGCTCGTAGGTGTGCTTGATCTTTTCAACGTCGGACGACAGCGTTTTTTCAAGTACGTCGCGGTCGCCGATCAGCTTGTTCGTTACCTCAACTCGCTGAAAGGCGGTGAGCTTGGTACGAACGAAGCCCTGCATCGCCCGCTGAAGCTCGGGGTAGCCGTCAAAGCCCAGCTCGTTGGCAAAGCGCACGACGGTCGACTCGGACACGTCTACGATCGCGCCAAGCTTCGAGGCGGTCATGTACGCCGCCTTATCGTAATTTTCGGTTATATATTGCGCTATTCGACGCTGACCCTTTGAAAAGTCCTTCGAATGTTCCTCGATTATGCTGAGCAGGTCTCTTTTCATGAGCTTCTTGCTTCCTTTCGGGCGTAAATTACATACTATATATTATACCCCCGAATGCGCCGATTGTCAAGGAGTACCCAAAACTTTACCCTCTCTTCTTGACAAAAACGCAGCGCCGTGGTATAATGCTAAAAATCATATTTTTAATTATAAGGACGAAAAAATGACACTCTACGAAGAACTTCAGGCTCGCGGTCTTATCGCTCAGGTCACAAATGAGGAAGAGATCAGCGAAATGATAAATAACGGCAAGGCCACCTTCTATATCGGCTTTGACCCGACCGCCGACTCGCTTCACGTCGGTCACTTTATGGCGCTCTGCCTTATGAAGCGACTCCAGATGGCGGGTAACCGTCCCGTCGTTCTCATCGGCGGCGGTACTGCCATGATCGGCGACCCCTCGGGTCGTACCGATATGCGCCCCATGATGACCCGCGAGACCATTCAGCACAACTGCGACTGCTTCAAGCGCCAGATGGAAAGATTCATCGAGTTCGGCGACGGCAAGGCTATCATGGTCAACAATGCCGACTGGCTGCTCGATCTCAACTACGTTGAGGTGCTGCGCGAGGTCGGTGCTTGCTTCTCGGTCAACAACATGCTTCGCGCCGAATGCTACAAGCAGAGAATGGAGAAGGGTCTTTCCTTCCTTGAGTTCAACTATATGATAATGCAGTCCTACGACTTCTATTACCTTTACCAGAAGTACGGCTGCAATATGCAGTTCGGCGGTAACGACCAGTGGTCCAATATGCTGGGCGGAACCGAGCTGATCCGCCGTAAGCTGGGTCGCGACGCGCACGCCATGACCATCACACTCCTGCTCAACTCCGAGGGTAAAAAGATGGGTAAGACGGCGTCGGGCGCGGTTTGGCTCGACCCCAACAAGACCACTCCCTACGAGTTCTATCAGTACTGGAGGAACGTTGAGGACGCCGACGTTCTCAAGTGTATCCGTATGCTGACCTTCCTGCCGATCGAGCAGATCAAGGAGATGGACGCCTGGGAGGGAAGCCAGCTGAACACCGCCAAGGAGATACTTGCCTTTGAGCTGACCAAGCTGGTCCACGGCGAGGAGGAGGCGGCAAAGGCGCAGGCGAGCGCCAAGGCTCTCTTCGGAGCGGGCGACAGCGCCGATATCCCCACCGTCAGCATCTCGGACGCCGATCTGACCGACGGTAACATAGACGTTCTGACCCTTTTGGTCAAGGCGGGGCTCGTTCCGTCCAAGTCGGAGGCGAGACGCGCCGTCGAGCAGGGCGGAGTTACTGCCGACGGAGAGAAGGTCACCGACATCAGAGCGCTTTACTCGAGCCAAGCTCTTGCCGCAGGCGTTACTCTGCGCCGCGGTAAAAAGGCGTTCAAGAAGGTCATTCTCGGCTAAACATCGTAACGAACGGGCGTTGTGTCGCGTGACACAACGCCCGAATTTGTTTTTACGCGGAGACCGATGACGGACAGTTGAGGATTGCGGGGTCGATTTTTGTCCTGCTTTGTGTTGACTTGAGAGGAAAAATGATGTATAATGAAAAAAATGATTTGTTGAAGCAGGGGAAGGTCTTATGCTAATCAAAAAAATCGATCCCTCGGAGTTTGACAACAAAAGCTTTGCCGATCACACTACAGAGTATATGCTCTGCCTCGCCTTGGACATCGGCGAGGGAATGCTGAAGTGCGGAGCCGAGGTCAATCGCGTTGAGGATACTGTGGAGAGAATATGCACGGCATACGGCGCCGTTCACGTCGAGATCTTTGCTATTCCGTCGCTCATCGTTGCCGCGGTCAGAATGGCAAACGGAGAGTATTCCTCTCAGGTGCGCCGCGTTAAAAAAATGGAGAACAACCTATCGCAGATCGAGCAGCTCAACGAGCTTTCACGCAAGGTCTGTGAGGAAACACCCCCTTTCTCCGAGCTTGACCGTATGATCCGCGGCATCAAGGAGAAAAGAAGCTATCCAAAGTGGCTTCACTTGTTGTCGTACGCTCTTGCGTCGGGCGGCTTTGCTATATTCTTCGGCGGAAGCTGGAAGGACGGACTTGCCGCCGCCGCCATCAGCTTGATCTTTGCTCTCATAGACACGATCCGTCTTGACCGTATCAATCAGTTCGCCAAAACGGCAATGCAGTCGCTGGTCGGCGGTCTTCTTTCCTACCTTGCGGTCAGCATCGGCGCAGGGGACGACGTTGCCACCATCATGATAGGCACTATTATGATACTTATTCCCGGAGTGTTTTTCAGCACCGCTGTGCGCGATCTGCTTTCCGGTGACTTCTTGGCGGGATCGCTCAAGGTCGTGCAGGCCTTGCTCTCGACTATGATGATCGCCTTCGGCTATC
>JAZKZA010000128.1:0-4375 GCA_045612445.1 Eubacteriales bacterium
CACTTTGGTCCGGAATAGATTACTTCCGCGGTGGCGGTAAATATATCGACCCCGAGAAATAAATAAAATCAGTGCCGAGTCGGATGACTCGGCACTGATTTTTATATTGATCGGCGTTATCTTAATATGCAACGCCCTGAGCCATCATAGACTCGGCAATCTTGATGAAGCCTGCGATATTAGCACCGGCAACGAGGTCGCCCTCGCGTCCGTAAGCCTTTGCGGCGTTAGCGCAAGCGGCGTAGATGTTGACCATAATGCCGTGAAGCTTCTCATCGACCTCCTCGAAGCTCCAGGAGAGACGAATGCTGTTCTGGGTCATCTCAAGTCCGCTGGTGGCAACTCCGCCGGCGTTTGCTGCCTTGGCAGGTCCGAAGAGGAGCTTGTTGGACTGGAAGATCGAAATCGCATCGGGAGTGCTGGGCATGTTAGCGCCCTCGGCAACTGCGATACAACCGTTGTTGACCAGAGCCTGTGCGCTCTCGGCGTTGATCTCGTTCTGGGTCGCGCAGGGCATTGCGAGGTCGCACTTGACCGTCCAGATGCCGTTGCAGCCGGGAGTAAAGACAGCTCCGTCAACACGCTTGGCGTACTCGGAGATTCTTGCTCTCTCGACCTCTTTGATCTGCTTGATAACGTCGAGGTTGATTCCGTTTGCATCGTAAACGTATCCCGAGGAGTCGCTCATCGCAACGACCTTTGCACCGTAGGCAGTAGCCTTCTCGGCACAGTAGATAGCGACGTTACCGGAGCCCGAAATGACAGCCGTCTTGCCCTCAAAGCTCAGACCGTTGTCCTTGAGCATCTCGTTCATGTAGTAGCAAACGCCGTAACCGGTCGCCTGCTTGCGGGCGAGCGAGCCGCCGTAGGGAATACCCTTACCGGTCATAACGCCCGAATACTCGTTGCGAAGTCTCTTGTACTGACCGAAGAGGTAACCGACCTCGCGAGCACCAACACCGATATCACCTGCGGGAACGTCGGTGAACTGACCGATGTGCTTTTCAAGCTCGGTCATAAAGGACTGGCAGAAGCGCATGACCTCTCCGTCGCTCTTGCCCTTGGGGTCGAAGTCGGATCCGCCCTTGCCGCCGCCCATAGGCAGACCGGTCAGCGAGTTTTTGAAGCACTGCTCAAAGCCGAGGAACTTCATAATGGAAAGGTTGACCGAGGGGTGGAAGCGCAGACCGCCCTTGTAAGGACCGATCGCGGAGTTGAACTGAACGCGGAAGCCGCGGTTCACCTGAACCTTACCGGCATCGTCGACCCAGCTGACGCGGAAAACGATAACACGCTCGGGCTCGACCATACGGTCGATAACACCGGCCTTGACAAGATCGGGGCGCTCGTTGACGACCGGCTCGATGGTCTCAAGAACCTCTTTGACAGCCTGAAGGAATTCAGGCTGGTCGGCGTCGCGGGCAGCGACCTTCTCATAAACACTTGCAAGATAAGAATTTGTGAATGACATGGGGATCCTCCAAATATAGTGAAATTAAAGTATTCTGAATTTAGAAACGAGAGTAAGAGAGCAGCTCGAAAGGGCGTCACAAACCGACTTTTCAGACATCTCACCGGTGATGATGCTTATTTTGCCGTTTTCAACCGAGATGCGAGCGGGGTTGAAGATACGCTTGATCTCGTCGAGGTCGCTCTCGTTGCCCTCGAAGGTGAAAGCGCGTCCGCAACTGTAGCCTTCGATATCTGCAACGTCGGCGTCGTCGGCAAGTCTCCACTTCATAGGGCTTACGCGATCGGGAGCGGCGGCAACGTCGAGAATGTCCGAAACAACAGCACCGGCTGTAGGCAGCTTTCCTGCGCCCTTGCCGTAGAACATTACCTCGCCGAGCATATCCGAATCAACGAGAACACCGTTGAAAACGTCGCTGACGGTGTAAAGCGGGTTGGACTTGGAAACGAATCTCGGGCTGACCATACAAAGGATCTTTCCGTCCTCTGTCTTTTCAAAGCGGCCGATGAGCTTGATGGTATAACCGAACGCCTCGGCGGTCTTCATATCGTTATCGGTGATCTTAGTAATACCCTCACGGCTGATCGAGTCGGCATTAAGAATAATGCCCGAAGCCAGCGCCGCAAGAATAACGATCTTACGTGCAGCGTCAAGTCCCTCGACATCGGCGGCGGGATTTGCCTCGGCATAGCCCTTCTTTTGGGCGTCTGCCAGAACGTCTGCAAAAGCAAGACCTTCGTTCGCCATCTTGGTGAGTATATAGTTTGTCGTTCCGTTAAGTATCGCCGAAACCGACTTGATGTGCACGGGGGCGAGATCGACCATCATAGGACGGATGACCGGGATTCCTCCGCCAACGCTTGCCTCGAAAAGATAACGGCAACCGTTTTCGGCGGCGATGTCCAAAAGCTCAGCGCCGAAGTTTGCAACGCATTCCTTGTTCGAGGAAACGACGCTCTTTCCGGCAAGAAGCGCGGCCTTGGTGTATTCATATGCGGGGTGCGAGCCTCCCATCATTTCGACGACTATCTTGACGTCGGGGTCGTTCAGAATAACGTCGTAGTTGTGTACTACGAGATGACCGAACGGACTTTCGGGGAAGTCGCGCAGATCGAGAATGTATTTAATGTTAAGGGCAGTCCCGAGCTGTTTTTCGATCAGCTCGCGATTTTCGGTGATGACCTCGGCAGTTCCTCCGCCGATGTTACCGAATCCGAGCAGTGCTACGTTTATCATATCAAAAAACCTCTCCTTGTGAAAATTACAAATAATTATATCACACTTTGCAAAAAAATGCAATTCCATATTGAAAAAAACTAAAAAAAGTGTTAAAATATAATAGCAAAAAAACGCCGCAAAGGAGAAAAATATGGGTTCAACGATCGGAAGCAAGAGGAACGTTAAGATCTTCGTGCTCTATCTCATGGAAAATATAAACAATCCGCTGGACAGAATAACCATTAACGACATAGTTATGCAGACCGACTACGTAATGTATCTCGATTTTGCCGAAAGCTTTAACGAGATGCTTGACGACAGGCTGATCGAGATCGTGGGTACGAACGAGGAGGGAGACGACCTTTACGCCGTAACCGCAAGAGGTCGACTGGTCGCCGATGAGCTGAAGAGCGATATCATAGATTCGATACTTCACCAGAGCCTCGTTGCCGCCTTCAGATATCTTGATTTCAAGCACAGAGACGTTAAGGCGAGCAGTCGATCCGAAAAGGAAGCTGACGGAACATACACCGTGTACTTCTCACTGACCGAAAAGGGAAAGGTGCTTTGCAGCTCCCAGCTCAACGTCGACAGCTATAGAAGAGCCGAGCGTATCAAGGAATATATGCACGACAACCCCGAGGTCATATACCGCGGAATGCATACACTTTTCACGGGCAACGTTGATTTTATTTTCAAATAATTTAGTTTATTTAAGAAAATATTAAAAATAAATTTAAAAAGCCCTTGACAATTTTGGGAAATATGTTATAATGGTGGTAACATAGACGACTATGGCTGTGTGCAAAACCACCAATAACCCTTTTCGTAAGGAAGAATGCCGATGAGTGATGTTAATAAAATCGAGATAAATGATTTGATCTCAGCAACACGCGCCGGCAGCGAGAATGCACTTAAGGAGCTGATCGAGAGATACGAGCCCCTGATGCGTTCGCTCCTGTCAAGGTATACCGAAAGCGCGCTCTCGCAAGGAGATGCGGAGGATATAAAGCAGGAGCTTTTGATAGTATTTTGTAATTCGGTCATGAAATACGATCTTACTCAAAGCGAGGTCGATTTCGGTCTTTATGCTAAGATATGTATGGAGCGGTTGTTGGTATCTCAGCTCCGTGCAATAAGTCGCCGCGTTCGATTCGAGCAAATGCCCGAGGAGATAGTTCACGTTGACGATCCCAGCCTTCGAATAATAGAAGGGGAGAGAGTCCGGGAAATGTGGAAGCTGATAGACGAAAATCTGTCGGCATTTGAGAGCGCAGTTTGGAATCTGCATTTGTCGGGCAAGGGTTCGATGGATATAGCCGCACAGCTTGGCCGTGAGGTTAAGTCGATAGACAACGCTCTTTGTCGCATCCGCGCAAAATTAAGAAAGGCCCTTCGAGGGCAAGCTAATTAAGTTATATGTCCTGTTTAGCTCAAGAAGAGCGCCGGAAACGGAGGTGACGGTAATACCGTCAACGGGCGAAAATACCTATTTAAAAAACAAAGCGAGGAAAAGCAATGTACGACGAGAATGTTGTATCGACCACCGAAGAAGTATTTCAGGATGAGACCCTGCTTTGCAAGGAGTGGGGAAACGAGTTCGTTTTCAGCGCCGGCGAGCAGGCTTTCTACAAGCAGAAGGGCTTCCTGAACAAGCCTAAGATGTGCAAGGCTTGCAGAGATGCG
>JAZKZA010000129.1:0-3273 GCA_045612445.1 Eubacteriales bacterium
GGCCTTTGCGCGTCGTGGGTTTAATTTTTATAATAATTTTCGGAGGATAAATCAATGAAGATCAGAATCAACGGCGGTGAGTACGACGTCTCTCTGCCGGCAAGCGTTTTTGAAGCAGCCCGCGAGGTCGGACTCATTACCCGACAGATAATCGCCGCCGAGGTCAACTCTAAGCTCTGCGCCCTGACCGAGCAGCTGAGCGAGGGCGACGACGTCAAGCTTCTCACCTTTGCGGACGACGGCGGTAAACACGTCTTCCGTCACACCGCGTCCCACATTCTCGCGCAGGCAGTCAAGAGACTGTATCCCGCGGCAAAGCTGACCATCGGTCCTGCCGTCGATAACGGCTTTTACTACGACATAGACAGTGAGGTCTCCTTCACTCCCGAAGCCCTCTCGGCGATCGAGTCGGAAATGCAGAAGATAGTTAAGGAAAACCTCCTTATCGAGCGCTTCGAGCTGCCCCGCGACGAAGCGATCGCTCTTATGACCGAGAAGGACGAACCGTACAAGGTCCAGCTCATAAACGAGCTGCCCGAGGACGCTGTCATCAGCTTCTACCGTCAGGGAGAGTTCGTCGACCTTTGCGCAGGTCCTCACCTTTTCTCGACCGGGGCCGTAAAGGCGCTCAAGCTGTCTCAGTGCACCGGAGCGTACTGGAAGGGCGACCAGAAAAACAAGATGCTCCAGAGAATATACGGTATCGCCTACCCCGACAAAAAAGAGATGAACGCTTACCTTGCCGCCGTTGAGGAGGCAAAGAAGCGAGATCACAACAAGCTCGGACGTGAGCTTGAGTACTTCACCACCGTCGATACCATCGGTCAGGGACTTCCCATCCTTCTGCCGAAGGGCGCGAAGGTCATCCAGATCCTTCAGCGTTGGATCGAGGACGAGGAGGCAAAGAGAGGCTGTCAGCTGACCAAGACTCCGCTAATGGCAAAATCCGACCTCTATAAGATCTCGGGACACTGGGACCACTACCGCGACGGTATGTTCGTCCTCGGCGACCCGAACGACGAGACCAAGGAGTGCTTTGCTCTGCGCCCCATGACCTGCCCCTTCCAGTATCAGGTCTTCCTCAACAAGAAGAGATCCTACCGCGACCTGCCGATGCGCCTGACCGAGACCTCCACCCTTTTCCGTAACGAGGATTCGGGCGAGATGCACGGTCTTATCCGCGTCCGTCAGTTCACCATCTCGGAGGGACATTACATTCTCCGTCCCGACCAGCTCGAAGCCGAGTTCAAGAACTGCCTTGACCTTGCCAAGTACGTCCTTGAAACCGTCGGTATGCTTGAGCACTGCACCTTCCGTTTCTCGCAGTGGGATCCCGCCAAGGCAGGAACCAAGTATATCGGAACTGTCGAGCAGTGGGAGGAGTCGCAGGCGATAATGGGTAAGATACTCGACGACCTCGGCATCAACTACACCATCGGTATCGACGAGGCGGCGTTCTACGGCCCGAAGCTCGACATCCAGTATAAGAACGTCCACGGTAAGGAGGACACCATCGTAACCATTCAGGTCGACCAGCTCCTTGCCAAACAGTTCGGTATGGAGTACACCGACCAGAACGACCAGAAGGTCAACCCCTATATCATTCACAGAACCAGCCTTGGCTGCTACGAGCGCACTCTGGCGTATCTCATCGAGCTTTACGGCGGCGCGCTTCCCCTGTGGATGTCGCCCACCCAGGTCAAGATACTCCCCTTCGGTGACGAGCAGCTCGACTACGCCAAGGAGGTCAAGGCAAAGCTTGATGCCGTTGGTATGAGAGTTGAGATCGACGCCCGAAACGAGACCATCGGACGCAAGATCCGTGAGTCTCAGCTCGATAAGATCCCCTATATGCTGGTCATCGGTAATAAGGAGATGGAGGACGGAACGGTTGCCGTCCGCGGCCGCTCGGAGGGCGACCTCGGAGCTATGGCGGTCGACGCCTTCCTCGAAAAGGCACTCAAGGAGATCCGCGAGTTTGCCAGATAAGGCAGAATAACAAAAAGCTTTCCCCGTTCATATACTGTAGCCAGAAAGGTTGGTGCTATATATGAACGGGGATTTTAAGGAAAACTATTTTTGTGCGGCGAACAGCGGTCGCGGCTTTTTCAGTCTCTACCCCCAAATGATCGCTCGGGCGGAACGGGTCTGTATAATAAAAGGAGGCCCCGGCTGCGGCAAGAGCCGTTTTCTTCGTCGAGTGGCTGACGAGGCGGAGCGCCGCGGTAAACGGGTCACCTACTATCTCTGCTCGTCAGACCCCTCGTCGCTCGACGCCGTTTTTATCGACGAACGCCTGCTTTTGCTCGACGGAACGTCCCCTCACGCAGTGGAGGCGTCGTTGCCCGGTGCGCGCGACGACCTCGTTGACCTCGGCGTTTTCTGGGATAGCTCTTATCTTGCCAAGCGTCGCAATACCGTCGAGTCGCTCGCCAAAAGAAAGTCCTCGGCATACGAAAGAGGCTACGACTGCCTGAACGCCGCCGCCTCGATCGGTCTTGCCGCCGATGCCCTCGTTGCTCGGTCGGTGCTTGTCGACAAGCTCAACGCCGCCGCCGAGCGAGCCGTCCGTTCCCTGCCAACGGGCGATCCCTTTTCGGAACGGAGCGTGATACTCGGCTCGTTCGGGATGCGGGGAGAGGTACGTCTTGACAGCTTTTTCAAGAGCGCCGACGAGTACGTCTCGGTCACCGACCACGGAGGTATCGCTCACCTCTTTATGGGTGCGCTCTACAAATGTGCCAAGCGACGCGGTCTGTCGGTCAGCGTCTCGCTCGACCCGCTTTACCCCGACAGACTCGACGCCATACGCTTTGACGCGGCGCGGCGGGTGTACGAGATCGGTCTTCGCTCCGAGAAGAGGATAAATATGAAAAGGTTTATCGACGGCGCGACGATACCGTCGGTCAGACGCGAGCTTCGCGAGCTGACCGAGCTAAAGCGAGGTGCCGTATCGGGCGCACTTCGTGCGCTGTCAAGCGCCGCCGAGGCACACTTCGAGCTTGAAAAAATATACGGCGAGGCTATGGACTTCGCCGCAAAAGAGAGGTTCACCGATAGCTTTATCGGTAAAATATTTTGAAAATGAAAGTAACGCTTTTTGCGCTGAACGGCTCATATAACCATACAAGCGCGGCTATCCGCCGCCTGCGCCCTCGACTTTTGTCCGAGGGCTTTGAGCCTTTTCTGATCGAGTTCGGTCTTCGGGATACCGACTCGGCTATGCTCGACTCGCTGTACAACAGTCGCGCCGACGTCTACGGATTTTCCTGC
>JAZKZA010000130.1:0-1851 GCA_045612445.1 Eubacteriales bacterium
ACAGTCGGGCCGACGTCTACGGATTTTCCTGCTATATCTGGAACGTCTCGCGAGTACTCTCGCTTGCCGAAAACCTCAAAAAGCTCCTGCCGAGCGCCGTTATCGTCCTCGGCGGACCCGAGGTCTCCTATGACTCGGAGAGATTCGACCTCCCCTTTGTCGACTGCGTCGTCAAGGGCGCGGGCGAGGAGGCTCTCGTCGAACTTTGCCACGCCGTTCGCGACGGGCATACGATCGAACGCCTCGTCGACGGCGGCGACGTCGGTCTTTCGGACGGAATACTTTACGACGCTCAAGACGAGCTGAAGAAAACTCTTTACTACGAGTCGTCGGTCGGTTGTCCCTTCTCCTGCGCCTTTTGCCTGTCATCGGCAACGAGCGGCGTTCGCGCCAAGAGCGCCGAGCAAACGCTTGACGAGCTATACGAGTTCGAGCGCTTTGAGGGAGACTTTATCGTCAAGCTCATCGACCGCACCTTCAACTTCGATGCCGAGCGCGCGCGACGTATCTGGGAGGGTCTTGCCGACCCGAAATACACCAAGCGCTATCAGTTCGAGGTCTGCGCCTCGCTGATGGACGAGCGTGACGTTGAACTGCTCTCCCGCTTTGAGGCGGGTAAGGTCCAGCTCGAGGCGGGACTTCAGAGCACAAACGAAAAGACACTTGACGCCGTGGCAAGGCATCACGACGTCAAAAAGACTCTGTCCGTCTGCCGCGATATCAAGGAAAAAACCAACGTACATCTCCACCTCGACCTTATCGCCGGTCTGCCCTACGAGGACTACGCGAGCTTCGGTCGGTCGTTCGACGCGGCGTATCCCGTCTGCGAGCAGCTCCAGCTCGGTTTTCTCAAGCTCCTTCACGGAACCTCTCTCCGTCGCGACGCCGATAGATACGGATACAAAATTCTCGCCGAGCCACCCTACACCGTTCTTGAAAACGATTTTATAAGCTACCCCGAGCTTCGACGTCTGCAAGAGATCGCCGACCTGCTTGAAAGGTTCAAGAACAGTAATCGGTTTTGCCGCACGATGAGTCTCATCGAGCGAGCCGCTCCCTCCCCCTTTGCCTTCTTCGAGGGACTTCTCGACCACATCTCGTCGACCGACGGCAGGAACATTCGCCGCATCTCGCAAAAGGACGCCTATTCTCTGCTCTTTTCGTATGCAAAACGGCTCGACGGCATAAACGAGGACGAGCTGTCGACAGCACTTCACGCCGATTTTGCCGCCTCCGAGGTGCGCCGATCGCTCCGACTTGACTTAGCACCCGAACTATGATATAATTGCTCTGTAAACGTTTATCTTTCATGACCGGAGGTCATATATTAATGAACAAACGAACTCCTATATATTTGACGGTCTCGGCGATGTTTTTGTCGCTCGGACTCGTCCTCCCCTTCCTCACGGGTCAGATCCCGCAGATCGGAAGGATGCTCCTTCCGATGCACCTGACGGTTCTTCTTTGCGGCATGGTCTGCGGCTGGCAGTACGGTCTGGTCGTCGGTGCGATAACGCCGATACTTCGGTCGGTGCTTTTCGGCATGCCCCAGCTTTATCCCGATGCCGTCGTTATGTTCTTCGAGCTGGCGACCTACGGATTTGTCATCGGTATAGTCTACCATAGCTTCAAGAAGCAGAACATATTCACCGCTTACCTTTCGCTGATCACCGCAATGATATCCGGGCGGGCTGTGTACGGCGTTGTCAAATACCTTTTACTTACCGCGAAGGCGAGCGGATACGCCTGGTCGGTCTTTGCCGCCGATGCCTTCTTCAATGCCATTCCCGGTATAGTGATCCAGCTCGTGCTGATCCCCGCGTTGATGCTCGTTCTCGACCGAACCGGGCT
>JAZKZA010000131.1:0-8234 GCA_045612445.1 Eubacteriales bacterium
AGATGCCAAAGCACGGGCTGGGTGCGGGCGGTGCTTCCGGCTATCTCGGCAACGTAATCCGAGATACCGTTTTCGTAGAGAAACTCCTGCGCCGTGAAGCTGCCGTCGGTCTCCTGAAAATTGAGGACGAAGCTGATGCCGGGGTTGACGACCGACTGACGCTTGAGCGTGTCAACGAAAAATTCGCGAGGAATATTTATGTCGGTGAATACCTCGAGGTCGGGGCGCCAACGAATGACCGTTCCGGTCCTGCGCTCGTTCTTTGCCAGCTCGCGCTCCTCGAGCTGACCGGTAACCGGCTCGCCCTTTTTGAATTCGATCGAACGGCAGTAAGTTCCGTCGTACGACTCGACTCTCATATATTCAGAGCTGTACTGCGTAGCACAAGCGCCCAGACCGTTCAGTCCGAGCGAGTACTCGTACGCCGAGTCGCCCGAGTTGTTATCGTACTTACCTCCGGCATAGAGCTCACAGTATATAAGATCCCAGTTGAAACGCTGCTCCGACTCGTTCCAACCCAGCGGAACGCCTCGTCCGCGGTCGTCGACCTGGATCGAGTTATCGTTATATGCCGTAACGCGGATCTCCGAGCCGTGACCGTCACGAGCCTCGTCGACCGAGTTTGAAAGTATCTCGAAGAAGGAATGCTCGCAGCCGTCGAGGCCGTCCGAACCGAAAATAACGCCGGGACGTTTACGGACTCTGTCCGCACCCTTCAGCGCCTTTATGCTCTGGTCGTTATACTGCTGAGCCTGATTTTCGATCTTGCTTTTTGATGCCATAAGCACCTCCGTGATTTAGGTAGAATACATCATATATTAATCCAATCTAAATTATACCATACATCTTGTGGTTTGAAAAGGGGTATTTCAAAAAATTATACCAAAATACTATTGCATATTGTGAGAATATAAGATATAATGTATATATAGTATTATGGGGGAAAGTATACTATGACTGAATTTGGACGAGATTTGCTTGAGAAAATAAAACACGGACGCTGTGAGGTTCTGGGGCTCGGCGTTTCGAATCTTCCGCTTTGCCGCTTTTTGGTGGAGAACGGAGCGAAAAACGTATACGGACGCGATAGGAAGAGCGAAGAAAGCTTCCTTCAAGCGGCGAACGAGCTGAAGGAGATGGGCGTGACGCTTTTGACGGGGGACGACTACCTTGAAGGCATCGGCGGAGAAGAGCCCGAAAACACTTTCATCTTCCGTTCACCCGGAATAAAACCCAGCCTACAGCAGATACGTGAGGCAGTTGAAAGGGGCGCGGTGCTCAGTTCCGAGATGGAGATGTTTCTCGAGCTGACCTGCTGCGAAAATATAATCGGAGTTACCGGAAGTGACGGTAAAACAACGACAACTACGCTTATCGGAAAGCTCCTTGAAGAGCAGATAAAGCTCGATAAGAGCAGCCGACGCGTTTTCGTTGGCGGAAACATAGGCGAGCCGCTCCTTCCTCGACTTGATGAGATCGGTAAAGACGATTTCGTTGTCGTTGAGCTCTCGAGCTTTCAGCTTATGACGATGCGCCGCTCGGTCGGGCGCGCGGTGGTCACTAACCTGACCCCAAACCATCTCGACTGGCACCCGAACATGGACGAATACCGTGACGCCAAGGCGAACCTCTTTATGCACGAGCCTTGCAGGCATCTGACGGTCAACGCCGAGGACGCCACAACGCGTCTTTTCGGTGAGAGCTTTGGTGGTAGCGTGACCTTCTTTTCAAGCGAGCGCAAGCCGGAGGGTAACGCTGTGTTCCTGCGAGACGATAGCATCGTGTTTTCGGACGACTGTGGAGAGGAGATATTGCTTGACGTCTCGTCGATAATTATTCCGGGAATGTATAACGTCCAAAACTATATGGCGGCTATATCGGCAACGCGACCCTTCGTTTCGAAGGAGGCTATTCGAAACGTTGCCGAGAGCTTTGTCGGTGTCGAGCACCGTTGCGAGTTCGTGCGCGAAAAGGACGGAGTCCGTTACTACAACAGCTCGATAGACTCAAGCCCGACTCGAACGGCGGCGGCACTGTCGGTGTTCGACAATAGGGTGGTCGTGATATGCGGAGGATACGATAAGAACATACCCTTCGAGCCGTTGGCGCTGACGCTTTGTAAGCGCGCAAAGACGGTGGTGCTGACCGGAGCGACCGCAACTAAAATACGCGAGGCGATACTTTCGTGTCCCAACTATCGCCCCGATCTCTTCGATATCGTTGAGCGCTCGGATTTCACCGAAGCGGTCATTGCGGCGTCGGGCGCGGCGGAGAAGGGTGACGCGGTCGTACTTTCGCCGGCGTGCGCGTCGTTTGGCACGTTTGAGAATTTTATCGAACGCGGACGGCGGTTTAAGGAAATCATCAATAATCTTTGAAAAACGAAAACAAACAGAAAGGCAGTAAAAATGGAGCTTAAAGAACTTATAGTTTCTATGGCGTCGCTTATGACGGTAACGGGATATGAGACCTACGACGCCGAGCGACTCGACGAGCTGATCGGTGATCTTTTCGACGAGAGCGTGACAGACACTCTCGGAAACCGTATCTTTATCAAGAGATGCGGAAGAGAAAACGCGCCGAGGATACTGATTGACGCTCATCTTGACGAGATAGGTATGATAGTTACCGAGATCAAGGAGAACGGCTTTTTGACGGTCACGAACGTCGGCGGAGTTGACACCCGTATACTTCAGGCAAGTGACGTCGTGATCTACGGAAAGGAAAAGATATTCGGCGTCGTGGGATCGACGCCTCCTCACCTCCAGCAGGCGGGAGACGCCAAAAAGCTCCGTGCTATCGGAGAGCTTTTGATCGACACGGGATATTCCAAGGAGGAGCTTGAAAAGATCGTTCGCGTTGGAACACCGGTCGGCTTTGAGGTAAAGTACGCCGACCTTGCAAACGGTAAGATCGCCGGCAAGGGCTTTGACGATAAGGCATGCGCCGCTTGTGCCGTTGAGGGTATCAGACGTGCCGCTCGCGAGGATCTAGCGGGAGACGTTTATCTGATGCTTTCCTCTCGCGAGGAGACCACACGCGTTGCAGGAGCTGCGACGGGTGCTTACGCCATAGACCCCGACTATGCTTTCGTATTCGACGTAAATCTCGGAACGACACCCGACGTCCCGAAAAGTGAGTCGGTCGAAGTCGGTGGGGGAGTATCGTTGACGGTCTGCCCGATAACCGACAGAAGGCTGACCCGTATGACCGCAGAGCTTGCCGAAAAGCGAGGACTTAAATATCAGATATCGGTCAGCGGAAGCGGAATGGGTACGAACACTCCGTCGATACACATGACGGGTGCGGGAATACCTTGCGTTGACGTCGGCTTGCCCCTCAAGAGCATGCATACCTGCGCCGAGTCGCTCGATATTTCAGACGCCGAGTGCGCCGCCGAGCTGATCGCCGCGTTTATTACCTCAAAAGAGATCGCGGAGGTGTTCAAAAGATGACGAGTTGTGAAAGAATAGAGCTTTTGCGCGAGCTGTGTCTTGCCTTCGGACCGACCGGCTGCGAGCATCGCGTTGCGGACATTATAAAGAAAAAGCTTGAGTCTCTCGGATATGAGAGCTACGTTGACCGTATCGGGAACCTCATAGTCCATATCCCCTGTGAGAACGCGCCGCGCCTTATGGTCTCGGCACATACCGATGAGGTCGGATTCATAATAAGTGAGATAACCGAGAGCGGATATCTCAAATTCAAGACGCTTGGCGGTATCGATCCTCGCGTGCTTTGCGGAAAGCACGTCACGGTCGAGACCAAGTCGGGAGATTTCGTTGCCGGCGTTATCGCCTCTAAGGCGATACATCACCAGACCGCCGAGGAGCGCACGGCGGTAACTCCGATCAAGAATATGTATATCGACATCGGAGCAAACAAAAAGGACGACGCCGCAGATCTCGTCGAGCTTGGCGGCTGCGCTACCTTTGATTCGAGGTTCGTCGAGTTCGGTCAGGATAAAGCCTTTATAAAGAGCAAGGCTATAGACGACCGCCTCGGTTGTGCTGAAATGATCTACGTCCTTGAGAAGATTAAAGGACAGAGTATTCCGCTTGACCTCTGGTTCTGCTTCACCGTTCGCGAGGAGATAGGGCTCTCGGGCGCACAAACGGCAGCACAGAGCATTTGCCCCGATTACTCGATAGTAATAGAGTCGACGGCGGTCGCAGACCTTCCCGACGTTCCCGAGAACAGCCGAGTTGCAAAGCTTGGCGACGGCGGCGCGGTCTCGCTCCGTGATAGATCCACCATATACGATCGCGGCTTTGTCAGAATGACGCTCGCACTTGCCGAGAGTCGCGGTATTCCGGTCCAGCTCAAGCGCTACGTTTCGGGCGGAAACGACGCAGGTCACATTCACAAGAGCGGATCGGGCGTTCGTTCGCTTGCCATCTCTGCACCGTCGAGATATATCCATTCACCGGCGTGTGTTGTCTCCAAGGAGGATTACCTCTCTATGGGAGAGCTGCTTTACACCATCATAACTAATTTCAACGAAGAGGAGATAAAAAATGCTTGAATTATTGAGAAAGGTATCGTCGGCGCACGGTGTTTCGGGCTTTGAAAAGAAGGCGGCAGAGGTCATGCGCGGACTTATTGTAGATTATACTGACGAACAGTACACCGACGCTCTCGGAAATCTTATTGCCGTAAAGCACGGCAACGGTCAGGGCAAAAAGATCATGCTCTGCGCACATATGGACGAGATCGGCTTTATGGTTACCTTTATTGAGGAAAAGGGACAGCTTTGTGTTGCTCCCGTCGGAGGAATTTCGTTCGTTGCTTCATCGTACGACAGAGTAATGTCCGAGAAGGGCGTTCGCGGACTCATAGTTCCTCGAGGCGGAGTTAAGCCGGCAGACTATTCGGCGGACAAGTTCTATATAGACATCGGGGCTAAGAACCGCAAGGAAGCCGAGAAGAAGGTCAAGGTCGGTGACGTTTTCCGCTTTGAGGCAGACGTCGTTCGTCTTTGCGGCAAGCGCGTTTGTGGACACCCTCTCGACGACCGTATCGGTTGTGCAATACTCATCGAGATTGCAAAATCTCTCGCCAACGAAAAGATAAACGACGATATCTATTACGTCTTCTCGGTTCAGGAGGAGGTCGGACTTCGTGGCTCAAAGACGGCGGCGTATGCGATCGCTCCCGATCTTTCGCTGGCTTACGACGTTACCGGAACGGGTGACGTCCCCGGTGCTTCGCCTATGGCTTGCGCTTTGGGTGATGGAGCAGCCATTAAGGTCAAGGACAGCTCGGTAATATGCGATCCGACGCTGGTCGAAGAGCTTGTGGAGACCGCAAAGAAGGAAAAGATCAAGCATCAGCTTGAGATACTCAACTACGGCGGAACAGATACGGCATCGATGCAGATGGCGCGTGCCGGAAGCCGCGCCTGCGCACTGTCGGTTCCCAGCCGTTATATCCATTCGGGCAACGAAATGCTTGACCTTGACGACGCGCTTGCCTGCGTTGCGTTGACGGTGGCGTATATCAAATCGATAAACTGAACAGGTAACGGATAAATGCAATTTTCTAAAGAGCTCCAAGAGCTCGCAAGACGCGCCGAGGCAGAGCTCTCGGGCATCTTTGCCGAGCTGGACGACATTTCATTCTATAATACAAACAGAGTTTTGGACGCCTTTCGCGAGCATCGCGTTTCGGACGCGTTGTTTGCCGGCACGAGCGGATACGGCTACGATGACCGCGGACGAGATACGCTCGACCGTATTTGGGCGGATGTTTTCGGTGCTGAAGCGGCGCTGGTACGTACCCAGATAGTCAACGGCACGCAGGCGCTGACCATCGGTCTTTTCGGGCTTTTGAGACCGGGAGATGTCCTTCTGTCGGTCGCCGGCAAGCCATACGACACCCTTGACGAGGTCATCGGCAACAGCGGAACCCCGGGAAACGGATCACTCCGTGATTTTGGAGTGTCCTATCGTCAGATAGACCTCAAGGACGGAAAGCTCGACCTGCCCTCGATCCGCGAGGCTATATCGCGTGAGAAGGTCAAGGTCGTGTTCGTTCAGCGATCCAAGGGATACCTTGACAGAAGGACTCTGACCGTTTCCGAGATCGGTGAGCTGGTCAAGACGGTCAAGGAGATCTCGCCGGACAGCTTTGTTTACGTTGACAACTGCTACGGGGAATTTACCGAAAAGCTTGAGCCTACGGCACTTGGTGCAGACCTTTGTGTCGGCTCGCTGATAAAGAATGCCGGAGGCGGAATGGCGGAAACGGGAGGCTACCTTGTCGGTAGTGCTCGCGCCGTTGAGCTTGCCTCGTACAGACTTACCTCGCCCGGAACGGGCGGTGAGGTCGGCTGCACCCTCGGACTCAACAAGAGCCTTTACAAAGGACTTTTCTACGCGCCGCATACCGTGGCGCAGGCACTCAAGAGCGCGCATCTGGTCGCCTACGTGTTTGAGCAGCTGGGCTGCCGCGTTGCGCCCCATTGGAGCGAGGTGCGCTCGGATATCATTCAGACGGTCATCACAGGCTCGCCCGAGGGACTGTGCGCCTTTTGCCGCGGCATTCAGGCCGGCTCGCCCGTCGATTCGTTCGTCACGCCCGAGCCGTGGGCCATGCCGGGATACACCAGCGAGGTCATCATGGCCGCAGGTGCATTCACGCAGGGCTCGTCCATTGAGATCAGCGCCGACGGTCCGCTCCGTCCGCCCTATACCGCCTACTATCAGGGCGGTCTGACCTACGAGAGCGCCAAGATCGGTATTCTTGCCGCCGCCGACCGCTTTTTGCAGGAGAGTCGGTAAGCGTTACGAAAAATTTACTTCTCGCCCCAAAAATCGACACGCTTATGCGCTATACTGTTGATATCACACAGGAAAGGGATATCCCATGAAATTCAACGCTTTTGTAAAAATTCTATCGCTGTTGCTCGCCGTGCTGATGCTGCTTTGCTTTGTCTCGTGCGGTGTCGACGAGGATGACGGCATCCCCGAAAATATGCAGTATGCCACAACGGAGGGCGCACTGTACCGTTTGTTCGTGCCGATCGGTTGGAACTTGATGACCGATATGGGCGTCTCGGGTGGCTACGCCTCGTCTGCGCCGGAGAACTACGCTGCCGTTTTTGTGCATGATTACGGCAACCCGGACGCCTTGAGTGCCAAGGAGTACGCCGAACAGATCTATCTCCATGAGATTGCTGCCGTTTATCCCGACCTGGACGTGGCATCGGTCAAGCAGGCCGGCACCAAGCTGGGCGGTAAGAGCGCCCACTCGCTGGAATACGCGGGCACGCGCGGTCTTGTGACCTACCGCGCACGCGAGGTGCTGTGTGTTAACGAGGGCCGTGTGTACGTGCTGACCTTTTGTACGCAAACAGAGCTGTTTGAGGGCTATGCCGACGTGTACGACATGGTCAAGACCAATTTCCGCTTTGACAGCGAGCCTTACGTCGCGGACAAGCCCGTCAACACGGTCGCTCCCGACGCCGATGCGCCCGATGGCATGAAGCTCGCGTCCAACGACGACGTGGCCTACCGCTTTTACGTTCCCGACACCTGGGTGCTTGACAAAGCGCTTCCCACCTCGTCCGCCTATGCATCCGAGAGCGACCGCTCCAACGTCAACGTGACTGCTTATATGCCCGAGGCGGCTCAGATGACTGCCGAGGAGTATTGGGACATGTGCGAGAAGGAGCTGTCTGCCGTGCTGGGGGATTATGCCTTCGTATCCAAAACGGAGGGCGCGCTGGACACTCGCCCGTCCAACACTTATATCTATACGGCGACGATTGGCGGTACGGCGTATCGCTTCGCCCAGACCGTTGCGGCGTATCGCGGCATGGTCTATACCGTCACCTATACCGCGCTGGACGAGACCTTTGACAGCCATATGGACGAGTATAATAAAATGCTTGCCGCCTTTGATTTCCGCGGCAACTGATAGGATGAAAGAATGAATTGCATTTATCTTGATAACAGTGCGACCACCGCGCTGTCTCCCGCCGCGCGCGAGGCGCTGACCGAGTCGGCAGACGTCTTCGGCAACCCATCCTCGCTTCATGGGGCAGGACGGGATGCGGCGGCTGTGCTGAACACGGCGCGAGAGCGCGTTGCCCGTTCGCTAGGCCTTCGCCATATTTCCCCCGGCGAGCTGGTGTTCACCTCGTGCGGCTCGGAGGCGGATAGTCTGGCCATTCTCGGCACGGCCTACGCCAAGACAAGACGGGCAGGTGCCAAAATCGTGAAAGTCGGATC
>JAZKZA010000132.1:0-2363 GCA_045612445.1 Eubacteriales bacterium
TCAGTTGGTTAGAGCGCCAGGTTGTGGCCCTGGAGGCCGTGGGTTCGAATCCCATTATTCACCCCAGAAAAAAGCACTTGCTTATGCAAGTGCTTTTTTTACTAAACTAAATCCGCCGGCGCGCCAAGCACGGGCTTATTAACTTTTTACCTGTCTCCCAAAAACTCCAGAAGTCCGCGGTAGAGCCCTTGTGCGAACAGCTCGGGCGAGCCTTCCATCAGAGCGGCGTCTCGCGCGTTGCTTATAAACCCCAGCTCCACCAGCACTGCCGGCATCGCCGGGTTTCGCAGGACGTAGAGTCCCGGACGGACGAACGTTCCTCTGTCGCGCAGTCCCGTCGTTTCCGAAAGCCCTTCGAGCAGGTCTTCCCCCAGGTCGAACGCCGCCGACGGTCTTGAATAGGCGAACGCCTCGCTTCCCGATGCCGAGCTGTTCTCCGAGGCGTTGGTATGCAGACTTATAAAATAGTCTGCCCCCCAGGCGTTCGCCTCGTTCACCCTTGCCGCCAACGACGAGGAGGTCGAGCTTCCGAGCTGAGTCTCGGGAGTCGGTCGCGAAAGTCGGACGTCAAAGTCTCCGTTTTGCCGCAAGAGCTCGGCAAGGTCTACTCCTATGCGGTAAACGAGGTCCTGCTCGCGCAGTCCGTTGCCCTCCGCTCCCGCGTTCGGGTTGACCGGGTTGTGCCCCTGGTCTATATATATTTTTGTTGCCATACTGAAAAGACCTCCCTGCGTTTTTTGATTTTTAACAGTATATGCGCCGCCGCCTCATTTTTGCAAGGTCGGCGGCATATATTTTTTCATGTGCTCAAGGGGGTGCTATGAAAAAGACCAAGATACGGATCGGCTTTTCGGTCGTCCTTCTTTTTTTTGCGGCGGCGCTCGGTATGCGACCGCTTGAATATCTTGCCGCGCTGACGGCGGCTCTTTTACACGAGATGGGTCACGTTTGGGCGGCACATCGCCTCGGCGTGCCGCTGCGCTCCTTTTCGGTCGAGCTGCTCGGCGCGCGTCTCGACCTCGCCCCCGGGGTCATCACCTACCGAGACGAGCTGCTGATCGCCGCTGCGGGACCCGCCGTCAATCTTACCACCGCGCTCGCACTCTACCCTCTGATCCCACGCTTCGGCGGCGGTACGGGACTTTTTATCTCTGCCCTGACGGCGGCGTCTCTCGGTCTGGCGCTCTTGAATCTGCTTCCGATCGTCGGCTTTGACGGCGGACGTATACTTTATTGCTTACTGTCCCTTTTTCTTTCACCCGCGGCCGCTTTTCGGGCAGGTCAGCTCCTCTCCTTTTTTTGCGTTTTCTCGCTCTGGTCGGCGTCGGTCTATCTACTGCTCAAAACGGCGGGCGGCCTTGCTGTGTTCGTCTTCTCGGCGTCGCTCTTTTGCCGACTGTTCGTTTCGGATCAAATTTGAGCAAACGAGAGGATTTTTAAGATTTTACGAGGATTTTGAAGTAAAATCGGCGTTTTTTTCGGTTTTGAGGGGGAAAACCGAGAAATATCACAAAAAACATAGAAATTTGCAAAATCTATTGCAATTGGTTGAGTTTTCTGCTACAATATACACTGGAAGTGTATCAGGAACTATCTCTCTCACTTTGCGCGGGGGAGATAGTTCTGCCTTTCCGAAATATTTTTTATTTTGAAAGGGTATTTATGCGGAATGGAAAAGAAGCTCATCGAGCTGAGGAACATCAGCAAATCCTTTGACGGCGAAGCTATTCTTCGCAGTATAAATCTTGATATCCACGACAGCGAATTTATGACGCTGCTCGGTCCGTCCGGTTGCGGTAAGACCACCACTCTTCGTATCATCGGCGGCTTCGTCTCGCCCGACGAGGGTGACGTTTACTTCGACGGCGAGCGTATCAACGATCTGCCGGCGCACAAGCGTCAGGTCAACACTGTTTTTCAGCGATACGCCCTCTTCCCTCACCTGAACGTCTATGAAAACATAGCCTTCGGTCTTCGTATCAAAAAGCCGCGTCCCTCCGAGACCGAGATACGCGACAAGGTTCGCGATATGCTCAAGCTCGTTAACCTTTCGGGCTTCGAAAAGCGCTCGGTATCCAATATGTCGGGCGGTCAGCAGCAGAGAGTTGCCATCGCGCGCGCTTTGATAAACAACCCCAAGGTGTTGCTCCTCGACGAGCCGCTCGGCGCGCTCGACCTCAAGCTCCGCAAGGATATGCAAAAGGAGCTTAAGGCAATACAAAAGGCGACCGGCATCACCTTTATATACGTCACTCACGATCAGGAGGAGGCACTCTCGATGTCGGACACCGTCGTCGTTATGGCAGACGGAGAGATACAGCAGATAGGCACTCCTACCGATATCTATAACGAGCCGAAGAACG
>JAZKZA010000133.1:0-2633 GCA_045612445.1 Eubacteriales bacterium
GACTTATTTCGGATAGTTATCTTAAGTATTACCGCCGAAATCCGCGAATTCCAAAGACGGTTTTGGAGCAACACCGTGACGGACTTATTATAGGCTCCGCGTGTGAGGCAGGCGAGCTTTACCGTGCGATACTTGACGGTATGCCCGAGGCTGATATTGAGAGCATCGTAAACTTCTACGATTATCTTGAGATACAGCCCCTTTCGAACAATAAGTTCTTGGTCGACGAGGGCAAGCTTGGCAGCCTTGAGGATGTCAAGGAGATAAACCGACGCATCGTTGAGCTTGGAAAGAAGTATAACAAGCCGGTCGTTGCCACTTGTGACGCCCACTTTATAAACGACGAGGACGAGATTTTCCGTAAGATACTTCTGGCGGGAATGAAGTTCAAGGACGCGTCCAAGGATTGCCACCTCTATTTCCGTACAACCGAGGAGATGCTCGAGGAGTTTTCGTATCTCGGGGAGGAAACGGCGTACGAGGTCGTCGTTGAGAATACAAACCTCATCGCCGATATGATAGGCGAGGTGCGTCCGATACCGCGCGGAACCTTTACCCCCAAGATGGAAGGGGCAGAGGAGGAGCTTCAGAATATGTGCTGGGAACGGGCGAAGCGAATGTACGGAGACCCGTTGCCCGAGCTGGTCGAGAAGCGACTTGCAAAGGAGCTGGAGTCTATCATAAAGCACGGATTTGCCGTTCTTTATATCATCGCGCAAAGACTTGTATACTTCAGCGAGCAGAACGGCTATCTCGTCGGCTCGCGAGGTTCTGTCGGCTCGTCCTTCGTTGCAACGATGGCGGGAATCTCGGAGGTCAACCCTCTGCCGCCCCACTATTGGTGTGACAAGTGTCAGCACAACGAGTTCTTTACCGACGGAACTGTCGGATCGGGCTTTGACCTGCCCGATAAGACGTGCCCCGTTTGTGGAAGTAAGCTTAACTGTGACGGTCACGATATCCCGTTTGAGACCTTCTTGGGCTTCTACGGCGATAAATCCCCCGATATAGACCTGAACTTCTCGGGAGAGGTTCAGGGCAAGGTACATAAGTACACCGAAGAGCTTTTCGGTGCGCAGAACGTTTTTCGCGCGGGAACGCTCGGAACGCTTGCCGATAAAACGGCGTACGGCTTCGTTATGAAGTACCTTGAGGAAAAGCAGATCAGTCTGAGCCGTGCCGAGATCGACCGACTCGTGGCAGGCTGCGTCGGTGTTAAAAGAACGACGGGACAGCACCCCGGAGGAATAATCGTCGTTCCGCAGGAGTACGAGGTCTACGACTTCACTCCTGTGCAGCACCCGGCAGACGATCCGAACTCCAGTATAGTAACCACTCACTTCGCCTTCTCGTATCTGCACGATACGATACTGAAGCTGGACGAGCTGGGACACGATATTCCGACCAAGTATAAGATGCTCGAAAGGTATAGCGGAATGAGCGTTATGGACGTTCCTATGAACGACCGAGCCGTATACGAGCTCTTCGCGTCGACCAAGCCGCTGGGCGTTACGCCCGACGATATCGGAACGCAGATCGGTACGTTTGGTCTGCCCGAGTTTGGAACGGCGTTCGTTCAGCCTGTCGTTATCGAGTCCAAGCCTCGAAACTTTGCAGACCTGCTTCAGGTCTCGGGACTGACCCACGGAACAGACGTTTGGCTGGGTAACGCGCAGGATCTGATACGTGACGGCATCTGTACCATATCGCAGGTCGTTGGAACGCGAGACGGTATCATGCTTGACCTTATCAAGTACGGAATGGATAACGGACTTTCGTTTAAGATCATGGAATCGGTTCGAAAGGGCCGCGGACTGCTCCCCGAATGGGAGGCGAGCATGAGGGAGCATAACGTTCCCGAATGGTATATAGACTCCTGTAAGAAGATAAAGTACATGTTCCCGAAGGCTCACGCCGCGGCGTACGTTATGTCGGCGATACGTCTCGGTTGGTTTAAGGTACATAAGCCGATAGCCTTCTACTGCGCTATGTTTACCGTAGCTCCCGGCGGATTCGACGCCGACATTGCTATGTCGGGTAAGGTTGGAGTTTGCGCCGAGATGAAGAGGATCAAGACTCTTGGACGAGAGGCGTCGCAGAAGGAGCAGGGAATGGTCTCAACGCTTGAGCTTATGAACGAGTGTTATGCGCGCGGAATAAAGTTCCTGCCGGTCAACCTGAACGAATCGGCATCGCGTGAGTTCCTGCCTGCCGGAGAGAAGGCGATACGCTTGCCCTTCTCGTCACTCAACGGACTTGGCGAAACGGCGGCGCAGAGGATAGTTGAGGAGAGGGAGAAAGAGCCCTACTTCTCGGTCGACGACCTGCAGACCCGCGCCGGACTTAACAAGAGCGTCATTGAGATACTCCGTCAAAAACGGGTTCTTGACGGTCTTAGCGAGACCGACCAGCTTTGTATGTTTTAATTATAAAACACGCCCCCGCACTTTCTTTGAAAGCGCGGGCTCGTGTTTTTTTGAAAAAGCCACAAACGGTGTATGCTTTCAGTTTCGATCTGTTCGATAAATTGGAATTTAATGAATAGTCTATTTTATTTCTCTGACATACAAACGGTCAATTCCATTTCCGTAGTTTACTATGTCTTTTACATAGCAATAGCCATATTTTTCATA
>JAZKZA010000134.1:0-4772 GCA_045612445.1 Eubacteriales bacterium
TTCTGACCTCGCTTGATACGCTCTTTGCAAGGCTGGACGCCGCCGAGTGCGTTCGCGATATGTGCGCGTATCTTTGGAGCTTTGTTGAGGAGTCGCGTCTTTCCGAAAGACTCACCGAGCTTGCCGAGCGCGCCGCCGCGCGCGGCGATCGACGCGCGGCGACCGACGCGCTCGCCGTTTACGACGTCATCATCTCTATGCTCGACGATCTTGTGGGTGCGCTGGGTGACGAACGGCTGACCGTTGAGGAGCTTTACCGTGCTTGTCTGATCTGCGTTTCCTCGGCGTCGACGGGAGCGATCCCGACGGGGTACGACGAGGTTACCGTCGGATCTGCCTCTCTGCTTCGAGTCAGCGGCATCAGATGTGCCGTGCTAATCGGGCTGAACGAGGGAGAGTTCCCCGCAAAGGTCTCGGAGTCGGGCATCTTCAGCGACGCCGACCGCGCCTCGTTAGCCGAGCTCGGAGTTGAGCTGGGCAGGGGAAACGTCGGTCGCGCCTCCGAGGAGCTGCTGTTTGTGAACCGCGCGATGAGCCTGCCGTCCGAACGACTTTACGCCCTTTATTGCAACAACGGAACGGACGGAGGTCGTTTGCGACCCTCGATGGTCGTCAGCCGACTCCGCACCTTCCTTGATTATCTGACCGCCGAGCGCTTTGCCGAGGACGATCCGACTGACGCCGTCTATACCCGTTCGGTCGCCGCCGAGAGAGTCTTGTCGTTGCCCGACACCGCCCGACTCGCCGTACTGCAGGAGCTTGGCGAGAGTGCCGCTCCCGTCGTTTCCGAGCCGAGCTGCGCGGTCAGCGCCGAGACGATGCGCGAGCTTCTCGGCGACAGAATGTCTATGACCCAGAGCAAGCTCGAGCGGTACGTTTCGTGTAACTTCGCCTATTTTTGCGAGGAGCTGCTCGGTCTTCGTCCCGAGAGCCGTGCCGAGGTGGATTACAGCGTTTCGGGAAGCTTTATACATACCGTTCTTGAAAACTTCATGCGCCGTGCCGTCACCGAGGACGGCACGGCAGACATCGACGTTGAGGGCGCGGTCGATGCCGTTATAAACGAGCTGATCTCCGGCATCTCGACCGAATCTCAGCAGAGGTCTAACCGACTCAAGCACCTTTTCCTGCGTCTCAAGCGACTTTCGCTGCTGATGATATCAAGTCTTAAGCACGAGTTTGAGAGCTGCCGCTTCCGCCCCGAGTTTTTCGAGCTGAAGATAGGTCGCGGCGGGGTCGACCCGCTGACCATTCGTCTTTCGGACGGCTCGAGCGTATCGCTTCGCGGCGTTGTCGACCGAGTTGACGTCTGGAGGCAGGACGGGGAGGTCTACTTAAGGGTAGTGGACTACAAGACCGGATCAAAAAAATTCTCACTTGACGATATAAAGAGCGGGCTGAACCTTCAGCTGCTCGTCTATCTTTTCTCGCTCTGCCGCACCGGCTCGTTTGCCGAGGAGTGCGGCTGTGAGACGGGGAAGGCACCCGTTCCCGCGTCGGCGAGCTATCTTTCGGCGCACGTGTCGGCTAAGTCGTACTCCGGTCTTCCGAGCGTCGGACAAGCGCTTTCGGACGCCGAGGCGTCGATAGACCGAAGCGGAGTGTATCTTGCCGAAAAGGACGTTCTGGACGCTCTCGGAGTCAAGCCCAAGTCCGGGCTTCTCGACCGCGAGGGAATAGACGCGCTTCGCGCCGAGCTTGAGGGCACGGTTGCCGATATAGCGCAGGCATTGCGCTCGGGTAAAGCCGACGCCGAACCGCATATCGGCTCGTCCTCACCCTGTGATTACTGTAAATTCGCCTCGGTCTGCCGAGCGCCGAAAAAGAGCCGTTACTAAGAAAGGAGTGTTGACCGTGGCATTTAATCCCACAGAGGCGCAACGCCGCGCCATTGAAACGAGAAACAGATCGATACTTCTTTCTGCCGCCGCCGGCTCGGGTAAGACGGCAACGCTGACTCGCCGTATCATAAGCTCGCTCATAGACGGTGACGAGCCGCTCGACCTTTCGAGAATGCTGATAGTGACCTTCACGCGCGCCGCCGCCGCCGAGCTTCGTGAGCGCATATCGGGTGCACTTACCGAGGCGCTCGCCGAGGACCCTACCGATCCGCATCTGAACCGACAGTCGATACTCATCGGCTCGGCGGATATCTGTACCATAGATTCCTTCTGCCTCGACGTCGTTCGGGCAAACTTCCAGCGCTTGACGCTTGAGGACGGCTCGCCTCTCTCTCCCGACGTTCGTCCCGCCGACGACACCGAGCTGAACACGCTTCGTCTTTCGGTAATGAACGCGGTCATCGACGAATGGTACGAAAAAAACGACGACCGTTACGATTTCCCCCGCTTCGTTGAGAGCTTTTCGGGCACTCGTGACGAGGGAAGTCTCGTCGAGTCGCTGATCTCATACTCGCAAGCGCTTGACAGTATACCCGATCCCGATGGCTTTACCGCCCAGATGGCAAAGAGGTCGCTTGAGGATGCCGAGCGCGAGTTCTTCGATACCGACGCGGGCGAGATACTGCGCCAGTACGTAAAGGACCGCTTCGAGTACTTTTTGTCGGTCGCCGAGAGGGCGTCTGCCGAGTTCTCGGACGGCGGTGTTTGCGAGAGAAATTACAAGGGCGCGTTTGATTACGACGCCGAGTTTTGCCGAGCGATCTTGAGTGCGCTCGACGAGTCGTACAGCGCGACGAGAGACGTTATGCTCTTGTATTCACCCCCCTCGCTCAAGAGCCTCGGCAAGGCAAAGACTGAGAGGTCTGTTTGCTACAAGGAGCTTCGAGACCGCATCAAAAAGAATATAAAAAAGATAGCCGAGCAGTCGTTTGCTCTGCCCGAGGGCGAGCTTGCCGATTACCACGTGCGCACCTCGCGCGAGCTTGAGACGCTTGCCGCCGTTATCGCCGATTTCCGACGTGAATACGCCCGCGAGAAGAATCTGCGCCGTATCCTTGAGTTTTCGGATATAAAGAGGCTGACTCACCGTCTGCTCGTCCGTCCCGACGGCAGTCCAACCGACGCCGCGCTTGAGCTTCGCCATCGCTACGACGCCGTTTATATCGACGAGTATCAGGACGTTGACCGAGTTCAGGACGAGATATTCTCGGCTCTCTCAAGAACGGGCTGTCGCTTCGTCGTCGGCGATATAAAGCAGAGTATATATTCCTTCAGGGGGGCTGAGCCGTCGGTCTTCGGCGAGCTTCGCGACCGACTTCCCGACTACGGCACGCCCGAAGCGGAGACCGAGCTTGCCTGCTCGATCTTTATGTCCGATAACTTCCGTTGCGACGCGCCGGTGATAGAGTTCGTCAACCGCGTCAGCCGTCACAGCTTCGTGCCGACCGGAGGCGTCGTCGGCTACCGAGGTGAGGACGACCTGGTTCTCGGAAAGCGCGACTCGGGAAGCACTCCCGTGACCGCCGCGATCTTGCCCGAGGGCGAGCTTGACTATATCGTTGCCGAGATAAAGAGACTTCTCGCCGGCGCGACCAAAAACGACGGAAAAAGAGTCGTAGGATCGGATATTGCCGTCCTTTGCCGAACGAACGGTATGCTTGTCTCCCTTGCTTCGGCGTTGGCTCGCGAGGGCATCGAAAGCACCACCGAGGCGGCAACCGATCTTTTTGAAAACCCCGAGGTGCTGCTCGTTTTGTCGCTCGTGACGGTCATAGATAATCCCGAAAAGGATATACCGCTTGCCTCGGCTCTTCGCTCTCCCTTCTTCTCTTTTACGATGGAGGAGCTCTTGAAGATACGCGCCGAGTCGGAGAGCGTCTGCTCGCTTTACGCCTCGCTTGAGGCGTACGCTCAACGTGAGGAGAGGGACGCACTTGCCGACAAATGCCGCGACTTCGTTACTCGACTGGAGTCGCTTCGCGCTGATTCACGGGAGATGGCGGTCGACGCCTTCCTGCGCCGTCTTTACCGCTCCTTTTCCATAATGTCGCTGACTCCTGCCGACGGTGGCAGAACGGCACGCTCGGTCAGCACCAATCTGCGCCGCTTTTACGAGTACGCCCGCGGCTTTGCCGCCTCGCAGAGCAGCGGCCTTTCGGGCTTCGTTCGCTATATAAACAACATAATAGAGGGCGGAACGCGCGTGGCATCTCCTCTCCCGTCGGCGGGCGAGGGAAGCGTCACTCTGATGAACGTACACAAGTCCAAGGGACTTGAGTTTCCGATAGTTTTCCTTTGCGGCTGCGGCAAGGGGTTTAACCGTAACGACCTGCGAAAGACGCTTATCTTCGACGGAACGGCGGGAGTTGCGATGCGACTGGTGGACGACACCGGCTTTGCAAGAGCCGATACTCCCCGCCGTGCGGCACTGACGCTTCGCCTCTCCGAAAAGCAGACCGAGGAGGAGATGAGGATACTTTACGTCGGTCTGACCCGTGCCAGAGAACGTCTGTATATTACGGCGGACGTAGGCTCTGACCCCGAAAAGCAGCTTGAGCGAGCCGCCTTTGACGCCGAGTTCTCCTCGCGCGGTCTGGCGCTTTCGGCAAAATGCTATCTCGACTGGATATTGCCCGCAGTTTCCGAGCTTGGCGACCGGGTTCGACTCGTGACCGAGCTTGACGGTGAAACCGTCGGGACTGCCGAGACCGACGTGACCGAGGCGAGCGAGACGAGCACCGCCGAGGTGTCCGCGATAGCAAAGACGCTTCGCGAGAGATTTGATTTCGTTTACCCACACGCTACCCAAAAACTGCCCGCAAAGCTGTCTGTTTCCCGACTCTATCCCGACGTCCTCGACGACAAGTCGGA
>JAZKZA010000135.1:0-4358 GCA_045612445.1 Eubacteriales bacterium
CGTTGCGACGCGAGTGTAAAAGACTCGGTGTCAAAACGGTTCGTGCAAGGGTCACGGCGATCTGTACCGAGAACGGACGGGTCGTCGGTATCGAGACCGATAAGGGGCGAGAAGAGTTCTGCGCCGCGGTCCTTGCGACCGGCGGGCTTTCCTACCCCGGAACGGGCTCGGACGGCGACGGACACCGTATGGCAAGGGAGCTGGGTCACACGCTGACCGAGCTACACCCCTCTCTCGTCCCGATAGTTGCAGGGGGCATCTGTACGTCGTGTCAGGGTCTTTCGCTCAAAAACGTCAAGCTTTCGATAGTAGATAAGGTCAAGGGCACGACCGTGTACAGCGACTTTGGTGAGATGATGTTCACCCACTTCGGCATCACGGGTCCGGTCGTCCTTTCGGCGTCGGCTCATATACCCGACCTCGCGCCCGAGCGCTACGCGGCGAAAATAGACCTCAAGCCGGCGCTCGACGAAAAAACGCTCGACGCCCGTATACTGTCTGATTTTTCAAAGAACCTCAACCGCGACTTTTGTAACGCACTGTCCGCCCTGCTCCCCCAGAAGCTGATCGACCCGATAGTCAGACTTTCGGGCATCGACCCGCGAAAGAAGGTCAATGAGATCACGAAGGTCGAAAGAACGGCGCTCGTGTCTCTCCTCAAGGGAGTCGAGATACCGCTGCTCCGCTTCAGACCGATCAACGAGGCGATCGTCACCAAGGGTGGCGTCGAGCTTCGAGAGATAGACCCGAAGACGATGGAATCGAAGAAGGTCAAAGGACTTTACGTCGCGGGCGAGCTTCTCGACCTGGACGCCTACACGGGCGGCTACAACCTTCAAATAGCCTTTTCGACCGGAGCGCTGGCGGGCGAGAACGCCGCGTGGAGCAGCTTCGAGCTTGAATGACAAACCAAACGAAAGGAAGATAACGAACATGATAAAAATAGCCATTGACGGACCCAGCGGAGGAGGAAAGAGCACGCTTGCAAAGCGTATCTCGCGCGAGCTGGGTATAGTTTACGTCGACACGGGTGCGCTCTACCGCACGGTCGGCTATCACGCGTATATCAAGGGAATAGATAAAAACGACGTCGAGAGGGTCACGGCACTCTTGCCCGAGACCGACATCGAGCTGACCTTCAAGGGCGGAGAGCAGCACGTACTGCTCAACGGTGAGGATCTCGGCGATAAGATCCGTCAGCCGATCATCTCGATGTACGCCTCGGCAGTCTCGGCAATGCCGGCAGTCCGCGCATTTCTGCTCGAGACCCAGAGAAAGATAGCGAGAACGACGAGCGTGGTAATGGACGGACGCGACATCGGAACGGTCATACTGCCCGACGCCGACGTCAAGATCTTCCTTTGCGCGTCGAACGCCGAAAGAGCGAGACGCCGCTGCGACGAGCTTCATCAGAAGGGTATCGAGGCAGATTACGCACAGGTGCTTGCCGAGATGGATGAGCGCGACCGCAACGACAGCTCGCGTGAGATAGCGCCCGCCGTCGCCGCACCCGACGCCGTTCGTCTTGATAACTCGGGCTTTGAGCCGGACGACACCTACGCCGCCGCGCTCGCCATCATCAAGGAAAAGATACCGAACCTCGCGGAGAGACTCGCATGACGCGCAGGTACAAGATATATTTCCGCATCTTTGCGCGTATTTTCGGCTTCTTTTATAACATTTCTGTCGTGGGAGCGGAGAATATCCCCACGAACGACGGCTTTTTGGTCTGCTCGAACCACTTTTCGGCGACCGACCCAATAAAGATAGCCTACGCCTTCCGCGGACACCAGATACACTTCATGGCGAAAAAGGAGCTTTTTAAAGTTCCCGTTATCGGTTTTCTGGTAAAAACGTTGGGGGCTTTTCCGGTCGACCGCTCAAAAGCCGACGTCGGAGCGATAAAGCATATGCTCAAGCTGCTGACGACGGGGCACAACGCCGGTATGTTCCCGCAGGGAACGAGACACCCGAAGACCGACCCGAGAGGAACTACGGTCAAAAACGGAGCGGGTATGATCGCCGCCAGAACGGGTGTGTGCGTCGTACCGGTCTTTATCAACCAAAAGGACTTCAAGCACCGCGTTTTCCGTAAAACGACGGTGGTCATAGGTAAGCCGATCACGCCGGAGGAGCTGAACTATCAGCACGGCGTCCCGGGAGAATATAACCGCATGTCGCAGCTCATCTTCGACCGCGTCTGCGCCGTCGGAGAGGAACAGGGATATCTCAGATGAAGCCGACGGTACGTATCTCGGAGAACTCGGGCTTTTGCTTCGGCGTCAAGCGCGCCACCGACAGACTCGCCGAAAAGTTGGCGTCAGCCAAACCGGGCGAGAGGATCGTCACGCTCGGAAACCTTATCCACAACGAGGCGTACGTCGCCGAGCTGAAGGAGAAGGGGGTCGAGGTCGTGCGCCCCGAGGAGATAGCCGCGCTTGCCGCGTCGGCAGACGAAAAAAGTCCTGTAACTCTTTTCATTCGCGCCCACGGCATCGAAAAAAGCACCGAGCAGCAGCTGGTTTCGCTTGCCCGTGAGAACCCGTTTTTTGCCTTTGAGGACTGCACCTGCCCCTTCGTTTCGAGAATACACAAAATAGGGGCCGAAAACTCGTCGGACGAAAACTTTTTTATCCTCATAGGCGACCCGAAGCACCCCGAGTGCATCGGCATCATGAGCTGGTTCGAGGGTGAAAAATTCGTTTTTTCGAACGAAAGAGAGCTTGAAGGATTTCTTCAAAATTTCCAAAAAGGCAAAATGCACAAAAAAACTCCTATCGTTGCCGTTCAAACGACTCAAAAACCGTCACAATGGCAAAAGTGCAGAGAAATTATTGAAAAACTATATACAAACGCGATTTTTTTTGATACAATATGTAATGTTACGCAGTCAAGGCAGGAGTCTGCCGCCGCGCTGGCCGACGAGTGCGATGCCGTCGTTGTCATAGGAGGCAGGAACAGCTCGAACACGGCAAAGCTTTACGACGTGTGCCGCGCAAAATGCCGTCGAACGCTTCGCGTCGTCACGTCGAGCGAGCTTGATCTGAAAGAGCTTTCGGGTTGCGTAAGAATTGGGATAGTTGCGGGCGCATCAACGCCCGAGCATATAATACAGGAGGTATTCAAAACCATGAGCGAAATGGAAATCAAGGTTGAAAACTTTGAAGAGTTGCTTGAATCGTCACTCAAAACTTTAAATACAGGAGACACCGTTACCGGCATCGTGACCCACGTTACCGACGCAGAGCTTCAGCTCGACATCGGCGCAAAGGTCACCGGCATCATCAAGGCCGAGCAGATCAGCGATGACGCCTCGTTTAAGTTGAGTGAGAACTTCAAGGTCGGAGACGAGGTAGACGCATTCGTCATTCGCGTATCCGATATTGAGGGAGTTGCCGAGCTTTCGAAGAAGAGAGTTGACAGCGACAGAAACGCCATCAAGGTAATGGCAGCAAAGGAGACCGGCGAGGTCCTTGAGGGTAAGGTCGTCGAGGTCGTTAAGGGAGGCTGCGTCGTATCGGTCGGATCGGTACGCGTATTCGTTCCCGCATCGCAGACCGGAGTTGCCCGCGGAGGCGACCTTTCGGTCCTTGCAAAGCAGGACGTTCAGCTGAAGATCATTGAGGTCCGCGACAACGGAAGCCGCGGCGGCCGCAAGATCATCGGCTCTATCCGCGTCGTCCAGAACGAGGCAAGACGCGAGAAGGAGGCTGAATTCTGGGCAAATCTTGCCGAGGGACAGTACTTCACCGGTAAGATCAAGAGCCTGACCAGCTACGGAGCATTCGTAGATCTGGGTGCCGGCGTTGACGGAATGGTCCACGCCAGCGAGCTTTCCTGGAAGCACATCAAGAACCCCGCAGAGGTCGTTTCGATCGGAGACGAGATCACCGTCTTCGTCAAGAGCTTCGACGCCGAGAAGAAGCGCATCTCGCTGGGATACAAGACCGAGGAGAGCAATCCTTGGTACATATTCACTCACAACTTTGCAGTTGGTGATACCGCCGCCGTTAAGATCGTAAACATGATGCCCTTCGGAGCATTTGCCGAGATCGTTGACGGAGTTGACGGACTCATTCACATCTCGCAGATCGCAAAGACCCGTATAGCTCAGCCCTCCGAGGTCCTCTCGCTGGGTCAGGTCGTCGACGCCAAGATCATTGACATCGACAACGAGAAGCAGAAGGTCAGCCTTTCGATCCGCGCCCTGCTTGCCGACGAGGCAGAGACCGAGGAGGTCGCAGCCGACGTTGCCGCAGAGGAAGTCAGCGAGTAATAGTAATAAAAAAATCAGGTCGACAGACAAAAGTCTGTCGACCTTTTTTTGTAAAAACCGTAAAAATATTTGATGATTATCG
>JAZKZA010000136.1:0-6333 GCA_045612445.1 Eubacteriales bacterium
CCCGATGAGTGCGGTCACCGCGCCGAGGTCGAAAACAAGGTGCTCTCGATCGAAAAGATCGACCGTGAGATCCTAGCCCCCGTGCTTGACTACCTCAAGGGCTGCGGAGACGATTTCCGTATTATGATCCTCCCCGATCACCCCACACCCCTGCGCATACGCACTCACGCGATAGATCCCGTTCCCTTTATGATATACGACTCTCGTGAGAAGAACGACGGCGTTGACTGCTTCACCGAGGCAACTGCCGCCGCAAAGAACAACTATATGCCGCGCGGTCACGAGCTTATGTCCGCTTTAATTTGCAAGAACTGAGGTTACTATGTTTTTTAACGAAAAACCGCAAAGCACAGAAAGTCCTCGCAGATCGGTGATCTCTGAAGCCTTCGACTATCTCGAGATATTCATATTTGCTATTTGCATCGTGTTTTTACTTTTCACGGTGTCGATAAGAATATGTCGGGTCGACGGAGATTCGATGAGTGCCACGCTTGAAAACGATCAGCTGCTCATAGTCAGCGATCTTTTCTACACACCGTCGTCGGGCGATATAATAGTTTTCCACCAGACGAACAACTCTGTCGAAAGTCTAAACAAGCCGCTGGTAAAGCGAGTTATCGCCACGGCGGGACAGTATTATAAGATCGAGTACGTCCCGACTGTCGGAGAAAAGGGACTCAACTACTACGAGATGATAGTCTACGTAAGCCCCGACGAGAGCTTTGAGCCAAACGAACGCCTCGACGAAGGATTTATCGACTTCGAATCCGCATACAGACGCTCTAATCTGTACTCCGGCATCGGTCGCTATTCGCACGGTTGCTCGCTGGACAGCGAGACCGGGATCTACAGCACGACGGGCAGAGTTCCCGAAGGTCATATTTTTGTTATGGGAGATAACAGATACTATTCGAACGACAGCCGACTTGAGGTCGGAGTTGTCGACACCGAGTTCGTTCTCGGAAAACTGATAGTCAGATTAACTCCCCTGGGTACGGTAAAATGATGCAAGAAAAACAAATACAGTGGTTTCCGGGTCATATGGCAAAAACGAGACGCCTGATCTCGGAGAACCTAAAAAACGTTGATATAACCATAGAAATTCTCGACGCGCGTATCCCCGAAAGCTCGCGCAATCCCGAGATAATCCGACTTACGGCAGGCAAGCCGAGCCTTATACTTTTGAACAAGTGCTCGCTCGCGGACCCAACCGAGACCAAAGCGTGGATCAAGAAGTACACCTCCGATTCATCGGTCTGCATTGCGACCGACTGCCTTACCGGAGAGGGCATGAACAAGATCGCACCGGCGGTTCGCGATATACTGTCTGAAAAGGTTGGTCGCTACGAGGAAAAGGGTATGAGCAACCGCTCGCTCAAGGCAATGGTTCTGGGCATACCGAACGTTGGAAAGTCCTCGCTGATAAACAAGATCTCGGGAGCTAAGAAGGCAAAGGTCGAAAACCGCCCGGGCGTGACGGTAGACAAGCAATGGGTCACGACCAGCGTTGGTCTTTCTCTGCTGGATATGCCGGGAGTTCTCTGGCCGAAGTTCGATAACCGTGAGATCGGCGAAAACCTTGCCGCCACGGGCGCTATCAAGGACGCCATTCTCGACATAGAAACGCTTGCGGGCGCTCTTTGCGGCAAGCTGAGAGTTCTCTACCCCGACCTTCTTAAGGCGCGCTATAAGCTCGCCGAGATACCCGAGGAGATCGGGAACTTCGATCTGCTTGAGATGATCGGCAAAAAGCGCGGATTCCTCATTTCGGGCGGCGAGGTCGACCTCGAGCGCACGGCAAACATGCTGATAGACGAGTTCCGAGCCGGAAAGCTCGGCCGTATTACGCTGGACAGATAAGCTATGCTTGAATATACTATTGAAAACGAACTGAACGAAAAGGGTTTTACTGCCGTATGCGGAGTTGACGAGGCAGGTCGCGGCCCTCTTTGCGGTCCGGTATGTGCCGCCGCGTGTATACTGCCGTCCGGTCTTTACATTGAAGGGCTCAACGATTCAAAAAAGCTCACCGCCAAGCGCAGAGATAAGATCTTTGAGGAAATAAAAAGCAACGCCGTTGCCTATTCCATCGCTTTTGCAAGTGTTGAGGAGATCAACGAGCTGAACATCCTCGAGGCGACCCTTCTGGCTATGCGACGCGCCATCGACGGTCTTTCGTCAAAGGCGGACTACGCCCTGATCGACGGAAACGTTTGCCGAGGCTTTCAGCTTCCCACGCAGTACGTCATTCACGGCGACGCCATATCACCCAGTATTGCCGCCGCGTCGATACTTGCCAAGGTCACGCGAGACCGTCTTTGCGACGAGCTTGACCAACAGTATCCGCAGTACGGCATAGCCAAAAACAAGGGTTACGGCACAAAGCAGCATATGGATGCTCTGCGTCAGTACGGTCCGACGCCGATACACCGCACGCAGTTCATAAGATTTTTGGACAATGAAAACTGAAAAAAGGCTGATTGGAGATTTCGGCGAGCGTATGGCGGCAAGGTTTTTGCGACGTCACGGCTACCGTATCGTCGCTCGCAACTACCGTGCAGGACATCTTGAGCTCGATATCGTTGCGAAGAACCGCCGCGAGATAGTTTTCGTTGAGGTCAAGACGCGTTCGGTCGTCTCGCTTGACGACGATATGCCGTACGGTCCTCCGTCCGCCGCCGTAAACCGCGCAAAAAAGCAGAACACGGTAGACGCGGCGTACGCCTATCTGCGCGAGAACCCTTCAAAGCTCTCGCCTCGCATAGACGTCATCGAGGTCTATCTGGACAAAGGATCGAAAAAGCCGAAGGTGCTTAAAATAAATCACTTTACGGACGCCGTTACTGGGAGAGATATATGAAATATTTCGATCTTCATTGTGATACCCCGTACGAGATCTTCCAAAAGCAAAGTAAGCTTGACAAAAACGGGCATCACGTATCGCTCGAGAAAGCCGAGGCATCGTTTGAAGTCTACGCCCAGCTAGCTGCATACTGCGCCCCGCCGCGAGTTGACGACGACACCTGCTATGAGAAATACCGTCGGGTAGTTCGCTACTTTTTCGACGAGGCGGAAAGACTTTCGAGCCGTTGCTCGGTATGTAAGAGCTTTTTCGATCTTGAGGAGGCTGAAAAAGAAGGAAAGATCGCCTTCTTCCCGACAGTTGAGGACGCAAGGATACTTGCGGGACAGCTCGACAGGCTTGACGTGCTTTACAATAACGGTTGCCGCTTTTTGACCCTCGTCTGGGGCGGTAAGAGCTGTATCGGAGGTGCTCATGACACGAGCGACGGTCTGACTGATTTCGGAAAGCTGACGGCTCGCCGTTGCTTTGAGATGGGCATCGTTCCCGACGTGTCACACTCGTCGGAGCGGTCGATTGACGATCTCATTGAGATCGCCAATGAGGTAAAAAAGCCGTTCATTGCCTCACATTCAAATTCATATCGGGTCTTCCCGCACAGTCGAAACCTTCGGGACCGGCATTTTGAAAAGATACGTGAGCTCGGCGGTATCGTCGGCATCAGCCTTTGCGATATACACATTCAGCCTCCCGAGGAGGGAACGGTTACCGTTGAGGGTGTGATCCGCCACATCGATCATTATATGGAGCTCGGGGGTGAGCGAGTCGTTGCTCTCGGCTGCGATCTTGACGGTTGCGATCTTCCCGAAGGATTTGAGGGGATATCCGACGTACATAAAATATTCGACCGCCTGTCCCAGCTCGGCTATAGCGACGGTATTATAGAAAACATAAGCTACAACAACGCAAGAGATTTTATCAAAAGGAACCTATAAAAATGAACTACAAAAGCACAAGAGACAAAAGTGAAAAAACGTACAGTGCCGCCCGTGTCATAAAGCAGGGTCTGGCTGACGATGGCGGTCTGTTCGTTCCGGACAGTATACCGACCCTGACCGCGGCAGACGTTGAAAAGCTTGCAAAGCTTGATTACATCGGTCGCGCCACCGACATTATGTCGCGCTTTCTGACCGATTACAGCTACGATGAGCTGTTCGCCGATTGCAGCGCCGCATACTGTGAAAATTCCTTCCCCGGCGGAGCTGCTCCCCTCGTTCCGGTTCACGATAACCTTTACTCGCTCGAGCTTTGGCACGGTCCTACCGCCGCCTTCAAGGATATGGCTCTCCAGCTTATGCCGAGACTCCTGGTTCGTGCCCTTCGTAAGACGGGTGAGGAACGCACCTCGCTCATTCTCGTTGCGACCTCGGGAGATACCGGTAAAGCAGCGCTTGAGGGATACCGCGATATCGACGGCGTTAAGATAATGGTCTTCTATCCCGTCGACGGAGTCAGCCGCGTTCAGAAGCTCCAGATGGCGACCCAAGAGGGTAACAACGTCAACGTATGCGCCATCGAGGGTAACTTTGACGACGCGCAGAACGGTGTCAAAAAGATCTTTTCGGATAAAGCGTTTGCCGAGAAGCTCAACGAAATGGATCACTTCCTCTCAAGCGCAAACTCTATAAACTGGGGGCGTCTTGCCCCGCAGATCGTATATTACGTCTCGGCGTACTGCGATCTTATGAACAGCGGAGCTATCAAAAACGGTGATGCCGTCAATTTCTGCGTTCCCACAGGAAACTTTGGAAACATCTTTGCAGCGTACATTGCTAAGCTAATGGGCCTTCCGATCGGTAAGCTGATCTGCGCGTCGAATGTCAACAATATACTGACAGACTTCCTTGAGACCGGAAGCTATGACCGCAACCGTAAGTTCCATTGTACCACCTCACCCTCGATGGATATACTCATATCGAGCAACCTTGAAAGACTTCTCTATTTCGTTGCGGGGGCCGAGCGTACCGCCGAGTATATGGCAAGCCTTGCAAAGACCGGCTGCTATACCATCAGCGCTGAGGAAAAGGCAAAGATCAACGAGACCTTCGTCGGTTACTTTGCAGACGAGGCGGCAACTGCCGAGTCCATCAAGACCGATTTTGAAAAGTACGGATACCTGCACGACACTCATACCGCAGTCGGATTTGACGCTGCAAGACAGTATGTCGAGCAGACGGGAGACAAAACGCCTCTGGTCGTCGACTCGACTGCAAGTCCGTATAAGTTTGCCGCAGACGTCTTAAAGGCACTGACGGATGACGTTCCGTCCGATCCGCTTGACGCTCTTGATGCCTTGTCCTCACTGACCAAGACCGAGATCCCCTACCCGCTTCGCGGCATTGCCGAGCGACGTGTTAACTTCAACACCGTCATAGCGTCGAACGATATGGCAGACGAGGTCTTGAATTATCTCGCAAAATAAGAAAAATGGACTGCGAGAATTTCTCGCAGTCCACGGGAAATCAACCCTTAGTCCTGCTTGGGCTTAAAGGTTGCGCAAACGGTGTCTGCACTGCTGACGGCGTTGGACGGTCCGACGCTTATCTTACCGGCGGCACAGTGGCAACCGTCAACGTGGTACTGACAGTTCTGAACGTCGCAAACAATGCCCTCGATATGGCACGAGCCGTTGCGACACTTCTTGTTTTCCTGCATTTTATAATCCCCCTGAAACATTGTATCTGTGAACTGCGTTGACCTTTGTCAACGTAATTCATTGATCCAAGCACGGTCACTTGCCGTGCAGAATTATTGTTTACCCAAACGAAGAAATCATACACGGAGAGCTTATGTCACTTTTTGCCATTTCAGATCTGCATCTCTCCATCGGTGAAGAAATAAACAAGCCGATGGAGGTTTTTGGCGCGCGCTGGAACGGCTACGTGAAAAAGCTCGAAAAGAATTGGCGTGCCGTTGTTACGGATAACGACGACGTTGTCGTTGCGGGAGATATCTCTTGGGCGCTGAAGCTTGAGCAAGCTCTGCCGGATCTGAAATTTATAGATTCCCTTCCCGGAACTAAATATATCGGTAAAGGAAATCACGATTTTTGGTGGTCGACCGCCTCGAAGATGCATAAGCTGTTTGAGGAAAACAACATAAAAACGATAAAGATCCTATACAACAACGCCTACCGCCTTCCCTCATTCATCATCTGCGGAACGCGTGGGTGGTTTACCGACAAGCTACACCAAAACGTCGTTGGTGAGGTCGACTACGACAAGATCGTCAACCGCGAACTGCTTCGCTTGAAGCTCAGTCTTGATGAGGCAAAAAGACTGCAGCGTGATTGCCCCGAGCTTGAGATACTTGTATTTCTGCATTTTCCGCCGGTGCACGGAGACTTTTCCTGCCCCGAGATCGTTGAGCTTTTGAAGGAATACGGCATCAAAAGATGCTTCTACGGTCACATCCACGGCGCGTATAATCTTCCGCGCAGCTTCGTCCACGAGGGTATTCAAATGATAATG
>JAZKZA010000137.1:0-2066 GCA_045612445.1 Eubacteriales bacterium
TGACGTTGCGAATATGCCCTGCAATCCCTCCATAGGAGGCACCGGCAAGGGTCATCTCGTCTTTGAGATCGACGCGCTGGGCGGAGAGATGGGACGGGGAGCTGATCTTTCGATGCTTCAGGCAAGAACGCTCAACCTTGGAAAGGGGGCGGCGGTACACTCGAAGCGCGACCAGACCGACCGCGCCCGCTATCACCGCATAATGAAGCACACCCTTGAGACCACCGAAAATCTGCGTCTGCTTCAGGCGGAGATCGTTGAGATCGGGGTCGAGGAGGGCAGAGTCCGCTCGGTCAAGACCCGACTCGGCGAGGTCTGGGAGTGCGATGCCGCGATAATCTGCAGCGGAACGTATCTTGAAGGAAAGATCTTCGTTGGTGACGTTTCCTACGAATCGGGACCCGACGGCTCTCTGCCGTCAAAGGGACTTTCGGACTGCCTGTCAAGGCTGGGCGTCCGTCTTATGCGATTCAAGACCGGAACTCCGGCACGAGTCAACCGTCGGTCGATCGACTTTTCACGTCTTGAGATACAGTCGGGCGAGCGCCCCGTGACCCCCTACTCGGCTCGAACGACCGAGTCGCTGGACGACGTAGAGCAGCTGCCCTGCCACGTCGTTTACACCAACGAGAACACTCATACGATAATTCGCGAGAACATCGGTCGCTCGGCGATGTACTCGGGTAAGATACACGGCACGGGTCCAAGATATTGCCCCTCGATCGAGGATAAGATCGTACGCTTTGCCGACAAGCCGAGGCATCAGCTCTTCGTTGAGCCGATGGGGCTTTCGTGCGAGGAGATGTATATTCAGGGCTTTTCGACCTCACTTCCGACCGACGTTCAGTACGAGATGCTCCGTTCGCTGACGGGGTTTGAAAACGCCGAGATAATGCGCTATGCCTACGCGATAGAATATGACTGCTGTGACCCCTTGCAGCTCTATCCCACCCTTGAGTTCAAGGAGATACCGGGACTTTACGGAGCGGGTCAGTTCAACGGCTCGTCGGGCTACGAGGAGGCGGCGGCGCAGGGTCTTGTGGCGGGCATCAACGCCGCGCTCAAGCTTCAGGGTCGGGACGCGATGGTGCTGACGCGAGACAACAGCTATATCGGAACGCTGATAGACGACCTCGTTACCAAGGGAACGAACGAGCCTTACCGTATGATGACCTCGCGCGCCGAATACCGTATGTTGCTCCGTCAGGATAACGCCGACGCCCGTCTGACCCCGATCGGTCACGCCGTCGGGCTCATCTCGGACGAGCGTTACGCCGCGTTCGAGCTGAAAAAACGACAGATAGACGGCGAGATCGCCCGACTTGAATCGACCCACCTTTCGCCTGAAAAGGCAAACGTACTACTGCTCGAGCTTGGCGAGGCACCGGCATCGTCGGGTCTTTCTCTCGCCGATCTTCTCAGAAGACCAAGGGTGGGTTACGAGGCGTTGTCGATGCTCGATCCCGAACGACCCGAGCTGAGTCGAGCCGTGAGAACGACGGTCGAGGTCAGCGTCAAGTACGCGGGATATATCAAAAAAGAGATAGCCGAGGTGGCGCGTCACGCCAAGCTCGAGGAAAAGAGATTGCCGGACGGCGTGGATTATTCAACCGTTCGAGGTCTTCGTCTTGAGGCGGCGCAGAAGCTGAACGCCATAAAGCCGCTGACGGTTGGTCAGGCGGCGCGCATCAGCGGAGTCAACCCCGCAGACGTATCGGTGCTGCTTATCTGGCTTGGACTGCAATAACATAAAAACATCCCCGACAGACTATGATCTGTCGGGGATGTTTTCGTTATTGAAAAATTACTTTATAACTCTGACTCTGTAAACGCCGTTGATCGCGTTGAGCTTGTCAACGACGGCGGCGGGAACGTCACCGTTGATCTCGATGATGGTGTAAGCGGTCTCGCCTCTTGCCTGATCGAGCAGGTTCTCGATATTGACTCCCTCGGACGAGAAGGCACCCGAGATCTGGGCGATCATGTCGGGAATGTTCTCGTGGAAGAGGCAAACGCGGGCGGCGCCGGTATACGGGATCGAAACGTTCGGGAAGTTTACGCTGTTC
>JAZKZA010000138.1:0-5554 GCA_045612445.1 Eubacteriales bacterium
GCTCTTTCCTCAACCTCGGTAATTCCCGTCGGAACACATATCATAACTCGCGGCTTGAAGAACATATTTCCGCAGGCGCGTCGTATAAAATATTGCAGCATCTTAAGGGTAACATCGTACTGACTAATTACTCCGTTTCGCATCGGACGTATAGCAGTTATGTTTCCGGGGGTTCGTCCGATCATCTGCTGAGCCTCTTTGCCGACCTTGAGTATCCTGTCGGTCGATTTGTCGATCGCGACGACCGACGGCTCGCTCAGAACGATCCCCTTGCCCTTTACGTAAACGAGGACGGTTGCCGTTCCAAGGTCGATGCCTATATCGCTGCTGAACATTCTTTTCAAGCCTTCAAACATTTTATACCCCACAACAAGTTATTGCGCATATACACCCTTAATTATACAATATAAGGCAAAAAAAAGCAACAGTTATATATTAAAAAAGCGGAAGAGAACGAATTTTTCGTTCTCTTCCGGTACTTATTGCTTCATTTCAAAGCCCTGAATGAAGCCCTCGACGTCGGCAGTGCAAATGTCCCCGCCTATGACACGGTTTTTATATATGATCAGATTTGCATAGACCGTTCCGTCGTAGTTGGGGTAATTGGTGACCTCGTAAGTATATCTTGTAACGTTTTTGCCCTTATACTTTGAAAGATCGAGCCCTTGGCGCTTTTGAAGCTCATTGTAAGTGTTGAAGATGTTGTCGAACTCTTTAGGCACCTTGACGTCCTTTTGCTCGACGGCAGTTGGCTTGACCTCCCAGCCGAACTGCTCCAGAAACTCGATCCGATCCTCCTCGGTCTTGATCTTGGAATAGTTGATGTCTCCCGAAACCTGAGTGGCGTCAGCATCAAAGCTTGGGACGAAAACTATCAGCGTGATAAGAGCTACCATAGCAACGCAGATAATGCCGAAAAATTTGAGCGTGCTTGCTCGAAGTGAACATACAAACATAAAACTGCCTCCAAAATGATATAATCTGTTTCACTCAAATTATATTATTTCAAAAGGCAGTTTATGACATCTATTTTTGTTTTCGGCAAACCGTTCCGTGAACCAATCCGAAAAGCAGATATATAGAAAGAACAGACGACCCTCCGGCGCTCAAAAACGGCAAGGTAATACCAACGACCGGGAGCAGGCAAAGGCACATTCCGATGTTTTCGATGGTTTGAACCACGATCATCCCCGCAACACCGGCGCAGACCAAAGCACCGTACGGATGCTGTGATCTTTTAGCCAAAATGATAAGTCGTACAACGGTTGCCACCATAAGACCCAATAACAAAAGACAGCCGATGAAGCCAAACATCTCGGCATAGCTGGAAAAGAAAAAGTCAGTCAGGCAGCCGTATAGGTTTTTGTAGCTCCCCGCTCCGTCAATACTCCGTCCGAAGAATCCGCCGCCGGCTATAGCAGAGCGGCTTTGTATCTGCTGTAGTCCCTTGTCAAGGGGGTCAACGTCGGGGTTGAAGCCGATGAGTATTCTTTCCTTTTGATACGTTGCAAGATGCTCCCACAAAAACGGAAACGCCGCCACGACGGAAACTATTGCCGCTAAGAAGTACCAAAGTGAAAGACCTGCACAGTAAAGCATAACGGCAAGTATTCCTATGTAAACAAGAGCCATACCAAGGTCTCCGGAAAGCAGAACGAGACCGACGATAAGTCCGGAGTGTAATGCCAGTCCTAAAACGTTCGAAGGCTTGTTTATCTCGTTTCTGACGACCGAAAGATGCTTTGCCAAGGTCAAGATAAAGCTCGCGCGAACGAACTCTGACGGTTGTATACTAATGCCTATGCCGGGTATCTTAATCCAGTTCTGGTTAGTTCCCGCGTTTTCACCGAGCGGCGTCCAAAGCAAAGCTATAAGACCCACTGACAGTATAACTATCGCCACGTAGAACAAGGGATGAAGCTCGGAAAAATCCACGTTTGAGAGTATTATCATAAAAACAATACCCGCAACAGTCATAGCAAACTGCATAACAAGTGTTCGAGTTCCGCCGTATTCACTGTTTCGTGCCCCGAAAAGCACAAGCAGACTCATAATGCTGAGCGCCGACGAGCAAGCAAACAAAACGGGGTCCATATGCCGCAATTTATCTCTGATAAAGGCTATCATGGCATATTCCCCCGTTTTTAGTGATTTATTGAGTTATTTATTAGTACTGTCTTCCCCAGACGACCATGTGCTTAGCGGGCTTTCCGCAGCAAACGCAGGTGTCGCTGAGCTGTTCTTCCTCGAAAGGAATGCAACGCGACTTAACGCCACCGGTGACGTCCTTGAGCTTCTCCTCGCATTCGGTGTCTCCGCACCACATAGCGCGAATGAATCCCGACTGCTTCTCGGCAATGTCAAGGAACTCCTGATAATTGAGTGCGTTGTGAGTACGGTTCTTGAGATTTTCAAGAGCGCGCTGGTAAAGTTCGTCGTGGACTCGCTTCAGAGCTGCTTCAACCTCTTCTACGATGTTGTCAAGAGACACGACTGTCTTCTCGCGAGTGACGCGGCTGACGAGCACGCAGCAGTTGTTCTCAATGTCACGAGGACCGAACTCAAGACGTACCGGAACTCCCTTCATCTCGTACTGCGAGAACTTCCAACCAGTAGAGTAATCGCTGTCGTCAAGCTTAACTCTGAACTTCTGAGCAAGCTTGTCTCTCAGAGCGCCGGCAGCTTCGAGAACGCCCTCCTTGTGCTGGGCGATCGGGATCAGGGCGACCTGAATGGGAGCGATTGCGGGCGGAAGGATCAGACCGTTGTCGTCTCCGTGAGTCATGATTATAGCACCGATCATACGGGTCGAAACGCCCCACGAGGTTTGATGCGGGTAGCGGATCTTGTTCTCGCGGTCGGTAAAGGTAATGTCGAACGCCTTGGTGAAGCCGTCGCCAAAGTAGTGAGACGTTCCTCCCTGGAGAGCGACACCGTTGTGCATCATAGGCTCGATGGTGTAGGTCTCGATAGCACCGGCAAACTTTTCCTTTTCGGTCTTACGTCCGACAACTGCGGGAATAGCAAGCGTGTCGCGGTAGAAATCCTCATAGCACTTGAGCATCTTAAGGGTCTCCTCACGCGCCTCCTCTTCGGTCTCGTGCATGGTGTGGCCCTCCTGCCAGAGGAACTCGGCAGTTCTCAAGAATGGTCTGGTAGTCTTTTCCCAACGAACGACGTTGCACCACTGATTGTAGAGCTTGGGCAGATCGCGGTAGGACTGTATTATCTTCTTGTAGTGTTCGCAGAAAAGAGTTTCGGATGTCGGACGAACGGCAAGACGTTCGGTGAGTCTGTTCTCTCCTCCAAAGGTGACCCAAGCACATTCGGGAGCAAAGCCTTCAACGTGATCCTTCTCGCGCTGGAGCAGGCTTTCGGGAATGAACATAGGCATATATACGTTTTCGTGACCGAGTCGCTTAAATCTTGCATCGAGATCGTGCTGGATGTTTTCCCAGATACCGTAGCCATATGGACGAATGATCATACAGCCCTTAACACTCGAATAGTCAGCAAGCTCGGCTTTTTTAACAATGTCGGTATACCACTGAGCAAAATCGACCTCCATCGAGGTGATCTGCTCAACCATTTTTTTGTCGTTTTTCTTATCAGCCATTGGTGTGTTCCTTTCGGATCATAATATATAATATATTATTATAATATAAGAACCCGATGTTGTCAAGGAATTTTGCAAATACAACAAAAAAAGAGTGGTGTTAATGATATATTCACACCTTAGCCGCATCATTGTATTGATAAATGTCAATAAATGTATTATAATATATGCAGTTGTATGTTATCACTGATTACATTTTAACGAAAGGAAACGACCTTTATGAAGATGATAAACAATCTTAAAGGCGCTATCCCGGCAAAGCCGGTTGAAAACCTTCGCCACCTTGTTTACCGTAACGACGAGGATTACGGCGAAAAAACACTTTATTGGTATAAGGAGAACAAAGAGCCGTACCATACTTATTCCTATCACCGTATGCGTGAAGAGGTAGATGCGATCGGAAGTGCATTTGCCGCTCTTGGACTTATGGGTTGTGGCGTTGCAATTACGGGTGACGTTCATCCGAGATTCTTTGCCTCGTATTTTGCGGCGGTTTCAGACGGTGGATACGCGGTTCCGATAGACAGAGACATATCTGCGGAGCAGACCGTAAACTTCCTTATTCGCGGAGAGGTCAAGGCGGTCGTATACACTCGTGCGCAGAACAAGAAGATCGCGCAGATCGCAGCAGAGCTGCCTGACGTAAAGCTTTTCGTTGCCATTCAGCCCGACGAGGACTATAAGTTCTCCGATAAGGTTATGACCATCGACGAGCTTATTGCTTTCGGCAAGGATGCACTTGAAAAGGGAGAGCGTAGATTTATCGACCACGAGATCGATATGAGTAAAATGTCTGCCCTTCTCTTCACGTCCGGAACGACCGGAACAGCAAAGGGCGTTATGCTTTCGCATAAGAATCTGACCGCTGCGGCAAATGCCTCGGTCCTTTCTATGTCGTATGATAGAAACAACACCTTCGTTTCCATCCTTCCTCCGCATCACTCTTACGAGATCACTTGTGGACAGATGGCTATTCAGATGCTTGGAGCCGAGATACTGATCAACGATTCGCTCAAGCATATTCTTCGTAACTTTGCCGAGTACCGTCCGAACGCCCTGATGCTCGTTCCTATGATCGTTGAGACTATGCATAAGCGTATCTGGGACGAGGTCAAGAAGCAGAAGATGACCAAAAAGCTCAAGTTCGCCATGGGACTCAGCAACGCGTGTCTTGCGCTCAGAATAGATATTCGCGGTAAGCTGTTCGGTCGTGTCACCGGAGCTTTTGGCGGAAATCTCAAGAGTATCGTTTGCGGAGGCGCACCCATGTCTCCCCAGATAATTAAGGACTTTTACGCTTTCGGAATAACCGTTCTTGAGGGATACGGAATTACCGAGTGTGCACCGCTTGTTGCGGTCAACTCGCCCGGAAAGGTCAAGTTCCACTCTGTTGGACAGCCGGTCAAGGGTTGCAAGGTGCGCATTGAAAAGCAGGATCCCAGCGACGAGACCGGAGAGATCTGCGTATCCGGTGATAACGTTATGATGGGATATTATAAGGATCCCGATGCTACTCGCGAGGCGTTTACCGAGGATGGCTGGTTCCGTACCGGAGATATCGGTTATATGGACGATGAGGGATATATCTTCATCACCGGACGAAAGAAGAACGTCATAATCCTTTCGAACGGAAAGAACGTCTTCCCTGAGGAGCTTGAGGAGCATATTGCACCCGTACAGACCATTCTCGAGTCGGTCGTTACCGTTCGTGAGACCGACGGCAACCCCGTTCTGACCGCGATCTGCGTTCCTAATATGGAGCTTCTTGAGGGTAAGAGTGACGAGGAGCTTTACGAGATCATGAAATCTGAGATCGAGAAGATAAACAATACCCTTCCGACCTACAAGAAGATGCTTCGCGTTGAGCTGCGCAAAGAACCCTTTGAGCGCAACACCGCAAAGAAGATCATGAGATTTAAAGTTCAGTAATAAAAAACA
>JAZKZA010000139.1:0-1676 GCA_045612445.1 Eubacteriales bacterium
CCGCTTGGCCTCCGACTTAGATAAACGGTCCTGTCGTAGCCCGGGTTGAGCGTCAGCACCGCGATGCTTTTTTCGCTCATTATATATCGAGGTTCTCGGCGTACTTGGCGTTCTGCTCGATGAACACACGTCTGGGCTCGACCTTATCTCCCATAAGTATCGAGAAGGTCTCGTCGCACGCGAAGGCGTCCTCAACCGTAACGCGGAGCAGAGTTCTCTTTGCGGGGTCCATAGTGGTGTCGCGAAGCTGGTCTGCGTCCATCTCTCCAAGACCCTTATAGCGGTCCGCCTCGGCGTTACCGCCCAGCTCTGCTATATAACGGTCTCTCTCCTCGTCCGAGAAGGCGTATCTCTCCTGCTTGCCGCGATAGACCTTGTAAAGCGGCGGCTGGGCGAGGTAGATATGTCCCTTTTCTATCAGCTCTCTCATGTGGCGATAGAAGAAGGTGAGCAGCAGTATGCGGATATGCGAGCCGTCAACGTCAGCATCGGCCATGATTATGATCTTGCCGTAACGGAGCTTGTTTATATCGAACTCCCCACCGATGCCGCAGCCCAGCGCCTGGATTATCGGCAGGAGCGAGAGGTTGGAATATACCTTGTCAATACGGGTCTTCTCAACGTTCAGCACCTTACCGCGAAGAGGCAAGATAGCCTGGAAAAGACTGTTTCGACCCATCTTTGCAGAGCCTCCTGCCGAATCTCCCTCAACGAGGAAGAGCTCGGTCAGCTCAACGCTTCTCTCACGGCAATCTGCAAGCTTACCCGGCAGAGTTGAGCCCTCGAGCAGGCTCTTGCGGCGGGTCGCCTCCCTTGCCTTTCTCGCCGCCTCACGGGCGCGAGACGCCGAGAGCGCCTTCTCTATGATGGTCTTACCGACGCCGGGATGCTCTTCAAGATACTCGGCAAACTTCGAGGTGACCATCGAATAAACGAAGCTTCTCATCTCGCTGTTTCCAAGCTTTGTCTTGGTCTGACCCTCGAACTGCGCCTCGGTCAGCTTGACCGAAACGACGGCACAAAGACCCTCGCGGACGTCCTCACCCGAAAGATTCTTGTCCGAATCCTTGAGCGCGCCCGATCTTCTGGCATAGTCGTTCAGTACCTTGGCGATACCGGTCTTAAAGCCGGTGTCGTGCGTACCGCCCTCTATCGTGTTTATATTGTTTGCAAAGGTGCGGATAGACTCGTTATAGCTGTCGTTATACTGAAGCGCGACCTCGGCAACGTAGTCCTCTCTCTCCGATTTCATATAAATGACATCGGGGTGCTGGGGCGTTCCGTGGTTCATATACTCAACGAACGACTTGATACCGCCGTCGTACTTCAGCTCGGTGACGACAGGCTCCTCACCTCTCTCGTCGCGAAGCTCGATGTGAACGCCGGCGTTGAGGAACGCCTGCTCGCGAAGACGGTTGAGCAGTATCGAATAGTCGAAAACGGTCTCCTCAAATATCTCGGGGTCGGGCTTAAAGCGCACGTAAAGACCGCGACGGTCGGACGCACCCTTATCCTCGAACGGACGGGTCACCTTGCCTCGCTCAAAGCGCATGGTATAAAGATTTCCGGCGTTGACGTTCTCGATCTCAAGCCACTCCGAAAGGGCGTTAACGACCGACGCGCCGACTCCGTGAAGGCCTCCCGAGAACTTATATCCATCACCGCCAAATTTACCT
>JAZKZA010000140.1:0-2219 GCA_045612445.1 Eubacteriales bacterium
GAAGTAGCGGGACAGACGACCCATCAGAACGAGGTTGACAGCCTTCGACGTACCCGCCGCCTCGGCGAGCGTCAGAGCGTCCAGCTCGTCTATCTGAACGCCGGACTCCTTGAGCTGGTCAAGAACGGTCTCGGGATAAACGGCAGCGCCGGTTATGACCGGCATCGGGTCGATCTGCTGATTGTTGACGATGATGCGTCCCTCTTTTTTGAGGCAGGAGACGTATCTTGCCGCCTCGAGCTTTTCAAACGAAACGATAAAGTCTGCCTCGCCGTCGCAGATGATGGGGGAGGCAACGCGGTCTCCGTAGCGGACGTAGGTAACGACCGAGCCGCCTCGCTGGCTCATTCCGTGGACCTCCGAGACCTTGACGTCGTAGCCCTCGTTGACCAGAAGGTGTCCAAGCAGCTTGGAGGCGAGCAGTGAGCCCTGTCCTCCGACGCCGACTATCATTATATTAGTGGTTTTCATCGTTATGTCCTCCTTAGTTGATCGCGCCGAAGGGGCAGAGACCGGAGCAAACGCCGCAGCCGACGCACTGGGTCGCGTCGATGCACGCCTTCTTATCGCGGAAGCTGATGGCAGGACAGCCGAGCTTCATACAGGCGCGGCAGGAGCGGCACTTATCGGAATCGACCGACAAAGGAGCGCTCGCCTTGACGTACTTGAGCAGCATACAGGGACGGCGCGAGATGATGACCGAGGGCTCGGTGACGGCAAGCTCCTCCTTGATGACTGCCTCGCAGGTCTTGACGTCGTAGGGGTCTACGACGCGAACTCGGTTTATACCGACGGCGCGACAGAGCGTCTCGAGGTCGATCTTGGAGGCGGGGTCGCCCTTGATGGTGTATCCCGTGGTGGGGTTCTGCTGATGACCCGTCATACCCGTAATAGAGTTATCGAGGATTATGACGGTCGAGTTTGTGGCATTGTAGGCAATGTTGATAAGTCCGGTGACGCCGGAGTGCATAAAGGTCGAGTCACCTATAACTGCGACCGTTCTCTGCTCGTTGTCCGAGACGGCCTTGTTAAAGCCGTGTATGCCCGAGATCGAAGCGCCCATACAAAGGGTGGAGTCGAGAGCGTTGAGCGGCTGCTGAGCACCGAGGGTATAGCAACCGATATCGCCGAGTGCGGTTATCTTGTTCTTCGAGAGAACGTAGTAAATTCCGCGGTGGGGGCAACCGGCGCACATTACCGGAGGACGGACCGGGATCTCGGTGTCGATCGAGAAGTGCTCGTTCTCGGCAAGTCCGAGAGAGGCGGCGATCGTCTTCTGCGAGAACTCGCCGATGGGGGAGAAGATGTCCTTACCGTGGTCGACGTTGACGCCGATGACGCGACAGTGCTGCTCGATGATACCGTCGAGCTCCTCGATAACGTAGAGCTTCTTGACGCGGGCGGCAAACTCCTTGATGCGGCGGACGGGCAGGGGATTGACGAGTCCGAGCTTGAGAACGTTGACACTGTCGCCAAATATCTCCTTGACGTACTGATACGCCGTTCCGGAGGTGATGATGCCGATCTCGCTGCCGTCGACGGCGTATTCCTCACGGTTGAGGTCGGTCGTTTCGGCGAACTCGGTCAGGTCTGCGGTGCGCTGCTCAACGATGGGGTGGCGGCGCTTGGCGTATCCCGGCATCATTATGTACTTGGACGGCTGCTTTTCGTAGTCGATCGGCTTTATGACCTCTCGCTCGGAGGTGTTTACGATGCTCTGGGTGTGCGCTACTCGCATTACCATACGGAGCAGCACGACACTGTCAAATTTCTCGGATATCTCAAAGGCGCGCTTGGTGAACTCGAGCGACTCGGCAGAGTCGGACGGCTCAAGCATCGGTACCTTGGCAGCGATGGCGTAGTGGCGCGAGTCCTGCTCGTTCTGCGAGGAGTGCATTCCGGGATCGTCGGCAACGCAGACGACCATACCGCCGTTGACACCTGTATAAGAAAGAGTGAAGAGCGGGTCGGCGGCGACGTTGAGTCCAACGTGCTTCATAGCGCAGGCCGAGCGGCGTCCGGCAAGCGATGCGCCGAAGGCGACCTCCATGGCGACCTTTTCGTTGGGCGCCCACTCACAATATATCTCGTCGTATTTTGCGGCAAACTCGGTGATCTCGGTGCTGGGCGTTCCGGGGTAGCTGGAGATGACCTCACAGCCTGCCTCGTACAGTCCGCGTGCGACCGCCTCGTTTCCTATCATGATCTTTTTCAAGATG
>JAZKZA010000141.1:0-6369 GCA_045612445.1 Eubacteriales bacterium
TGCATCTGATACTGCCAACGCGTTCCCTCACAAAGATACGGCAGACCCTCGTACGACATATACGGACGGTACTTTGCCTCAAGCTCTCGCCACGCCGCCTTACGCTCCTCGGGAGTGTATTCGGGGTGCTCGTAGGCTATATGCTGGAACTCGTCGACCATAACTCCGTACGGAATAAAGGACAGCGCCGAGCAAAGATGCGAATACTTATACTTATCGGGCTCGGCAAAGAAGCGATCCATTCCCGGCCAGCACAAGAATTCCATACTCATAGAATGGCACTCCGCGGTCTCCATACCGCCAACGCCCAGCTCGTGATCGCCAAATCTGAAGCAATTATGAGCGGCGTACGCGTGACCGAACTCGTGGGTCATAACGTCGATATCGTCAGAGGTCTCGTTGAAGTTTGCAAGGATAAAGGGCTGCTGCTCACGGGGGAACTGAGTGCAATATCCTCCGCCCCACTTACCGTCACGCGCAACAACGTCAAACGCTTCGGCTTCAACCATGCTACGCATAAAATCTCCGATGTCCGCCGACATTTCGTCGTACATCTGCTGTGCCGCCTCAAAAATTCCGTCCTTATCGAGCTTCGGCTTGGGGGTGTCCCCGTTTACGTAAACGCCCTCGTCGTAGAAGGTGACCTGTTCTATTCCGAGGTCCTTTGCAACGCCTGCCTTGATCTTTTCGATGCAGGGCACGAGGCACTCACGAACGTTATCGCGGAACTTTGCGATCATATCGGCGTCATAATCAACGCGATTCATACGGTAGTATCCAAGCTCGACGAAGTTCTTATACCCCATCTTCTTGGCCATACGGTCGCGTATCTTGACCAGGCGGTCATAGTACTCGTCAAGCTCCTTGCCGACCTTGCTAAGTCCCTCGCCGATAGCAAGCGCCGTCTTTCTTCTGACCTCACGGTCAGAATCGTTCAGCTTTCCGCGAAGCACCGAAAGAGGTAGCTTCTCGCCGTCGTATTCGAACACCAGCTCGGACATAAACTTACTATACTCGGTAACTACGGCGTTCTCCTGCTGCATATCGTCGATAACTGCCTCAGAGAAGGATTTCTCGGCGATCTCGTAAAAGCGGAAGCGACGAGCTCCGAGAAGCTCTTCAAGCTCTGCGCGGAAGGGTGTCGTAAGCATAAGCTTTGAGTATTCGGTGAATATCTGGGCAAACAGAGGACCGACCTGATCGTAATAGTCCACCTCGCCCTGATAGAACTCACTGCGGGTATCAAGAGTAAAGCGACAGTTTGAAAGAGACGCCGCCTCGGCATACTCCTCAACCTTCTTCATAAACTCCTCGCGAGCGGCAGCTACGTCTGCGGCGCACTTTGCAGAGGTAAGAGCCGCCTTGAACGTCTCAAATGCCTCTCTGCCCTCTTCTATCGTATATCTGCGGTATTCGATCTGCGAAACCTTCATTTTATCAATCTCCCGTTTAGTTTAATTAGTCGATGTAACCCAAGCGGTACAGAAGCTCGGCGTTCAGAACTGCGCCGCCTGCGGCTCCGCGCAGGGTGTTGTGGGAAAGTCCAACGAATTTATAGTCAAACAGCGAGTCCTCACGAAGACGGCCGGCACTTACGCCCATACCGCCGTAAAGGGTTCTGTCGAGGTTTGCCTGAGGACGGTTATCCTCCTCAAAGTAGGTAATGAACTGGGCGGGAGCGCTGGGGAGTCCGAGCTCCTGCGGCTTTCCGGAGAAGTTCTTCCAAAGCTCAAGTATCTCTTCCTTTTCGGGCTTGTTCTCAAAGTCTACGAAAACTGCGGCCGTATGTCCATCAGAGACCGGAACTCTGATGCACTGGGTGGTTATAAGCGGAGCTTGTGCCTTGACGATAACACCGTTGTCGATCTGACCCCAGATACGAAGCGGCTCCTGCTCACTCTTCTCTTCCTCTCCACCGATATACGGAATAACGTTGTCTATCATCTCGGGCCACTCGCGGAAGGTCTTTCCTGCGCCCGAAATAGCCTGATAGGTCGTGGCAACGACCTGCTTGATACCGAACTTACGCAGGGGCGTCAACATCGGAACATAGCTCTGGATCGAGCAGTTGGGCTTAACGGCGATAAAACCGCGAGTTGTTCCGAGCCTCTTTCTCTGGTCAACTATGACCTCTGCGTGCTCGGGGTTGATCTCAGGAATGATCATAGGAACATCGGGAGTCCAACGGTTTGCACTGTTATTCGAAACCACCGGGATCTCGGCCTTTGCATACTTTTCCTCAAGTGCCTTTATTTCGTCCTTCGGCATGTCGACGGCGCAGAAAACGAAGGAGCAAAGCTCTGCCATAACTGTGGTGTCGGCAGCGTCGATGATGACCATATTCTTGTACTTTTCGGGCATCGGCGTTGCCATTTTCCAGCGCGCGCCAACAGCCTCCTCATAGGTGCGTCCCGCGCTGCGAGCCGATGCAGCTACAGCCGAGACCTCAAAATAAGGGTGATTTTCAAGAAGCGTCAGAAAGCGCTGTCCAACCATACCGGTCGCGCCAACGACACCAACTTTGATCTTTTCCATATATGCCTCCAAAATATTATAATTACTATACCATATTGCTATATAATATCATAAAAGTCCTCGAATTGCAACACCTGCGAGCAAATTTCTTTGCTCAAAATCTTTTATCTTGCCTATTGACAAGTCTTTTTAGGGGTGGTAAAATAAAACATACGTTTAGGTTTAGTGAAAGGAGTTTCTACGATGTATTGCACCAACTGCGGCAAAGAGCTTATGGCAAACAATAATTTCTGCCCTGAATGCGGAACGGCGGTCGTTCGTGATGCACATGAATGTACCGAGCTGTCCGAGCCCAAGCTCGACCAAGCTCCCCTCGAGCCGGTGATCCAACCGGAGGTCAGAACGCATCCGTTGACGATAGTTGGATTCGTTTTGTCCTTCTTCACTCCGCTGGTGGGACTTATACTCTGCATAATCGCAAGAAACAAGGTGAACAAAGACCCCCTCAACGCCGGATCAAAAGAGCTTACCGTTGCCGGAATCATAATCTCAAGCGTAAGGATCGCTATTTCCGCATTGATATACGCCTACACTGCTATCATTATAATCGCCGCCTTTTCAATGGGTTGAAGCCAAAAACCGACCGATGATCGGTCGGTTTTTGCTTTTAGCACACACAAATAAAATTTTTTTGATTTTTTTTGAAAAAGGGGTTGCATTTTGAGAAAAGATGTGTTATAATACCACTCGTTGGTCACGGAGGCATAGCTCAGCTGGTTAGAGTACATGCTTGACATGCATGGGGTCATTGGTTCGATTCCAATTGTCTCCACCAAAAAGAGAAGCAACCCAATCGGGTTGCATCTCTTTTTCTATCCGTATGAACAAATAAGAAGCACCGCGCAGCTGCGCGGTGCTTCTTATTCGTTTTGAGCTTACTCAGCGATAACGCTGACCTGCTTCTTGTCCTTTGTCTTGTAGCTGAACTTGACCTTACCGTCGGTCAGTGCAAACAGGGTATAATCCTTACCCATGCCAACACCCTCACCGGCGAGAATAGTCGAGCCACGCTGTCTGAGGATAATGTTTCCGGCAATGACGTGCGCACCGTCAGACTTCTTAACGCCCAGGCGCTTCGACTCACTGTCGCGTCCGTTCTTGGTCGAACCAACACCCTTTTTATGTGCAAAGAACTGTAAACCGAGTCTCAACATCGTGTGTGTTACCTCCATAATAATTTGCGGATCACTCGTAATCTACGTCGATTACCTCGACCTCAAGGTAGTCATAATACTCTTCAAGCAGATCGTTCAGCTGATAATAATATCCGCAGAACAGTCCGGACACCGCATATCTCTTGCGTTCGTCACTCTCGTATTCGGCAAGTGCCGCCTTCGAGCGAACCTTTATCTCCGTTGCTCCCTCGTTGACCTCATATTCAACGTCGGACGCATACGCGACCTCGATAGTATTAACTATCAGCATCGTCATGGACGACAGCGCCGCGCAGAGAATGTCCTCCCCTGCCTCACCGTATCCGGTGTGTCCCTTTTCCTCAAAGCCGTAGAAGCTTCCGCCGCTTCTGAAAAATTTGATCTTAGTCATTATGCTTCGATGGTAGCAATCTGGACCTTAGTGTAAGGCTGTCTGTGACCCATCTTCTTCTTCTCGTTCTTCTTGGGCTTGTACTTAAGAATATAGATCTTCTTGCCCTTGCCGTTCTTCAGAACGTTGGCAGTGACCTTTGCACCCTCGACGACGGGAGTTCCGATCTTCAGACCGTCATTTGCGGAAACAGCCATAACGCGATCAAAGGTTACAGTCTCACCCTCAGCAACATCAAGCTTCTCGATGAAGATAATGTCGCCCTCGTTGACCTTGTACTGCTTTCCGCCGGTTTCGATAATAGCAAACACGGAATTTTTCCTCTCTTTCTCAAAGTCTCGCTGAGTACGGTGGCGGAAAATTCCGCGCTTAAAAGTACCGAACAATCATGCGGCAGTATATTATATCACGATTCACTTCAAATTGTCAAGCGCTTTTTTACTTATTTTTCATATTTTTTCGAGTTTTTTGCAAAAAAAATCGCGGCAAGTTTGGTTGACAATTAACGTTTCTTCCCTTTCTCGGTAAAATCGAGCTAAATTTGTTCAAAATTTGCAAAGATATGTGGTTAAAATTCGTTTTTTTATAAAAATTTTCGCTTGAATTGTTATTTTACGTATGATATAATGTGGTCAATACAATTACTTCCAACTCGAGAAAGGAAAACATCATGGAAAAGACAAACTTCAAGACTGCATTCAAGTCGCGAATGAAGCTGTACTTCATCGACACGATGGGCGCTATGGCGCTCGGTCTGTTCGCCTCGTTGCTGATCGGAACGATCTTCGGAACGCTTGCGACCTACACAAAGATTGATCTTCTCAGCACCATCGCCGGATATGCAAAGGAGGCGACCGGTATGGCTATCGGTGTTGCCATAGCGTACAAGCTTTCGGCTCACCCGCTGGTCATATTCTCTTGCGCGGCGGTTGGCGATATGGCAAACGATATGGGAGCTATCATCGCGGGCAACGGCGGTGCGATCGTCAAGTGGGCGGCCGCCGCAAACGACGGATCGGGCATCTTCTACGCCGCCGGACCTGCCGGCGCTTTCTTCGCCGTCATAATCGCGACCGAGCTTGGTATGCTGGTCTCAAAGAAGACCAAGGTAGACATACTCGTCACCCCCGTCGTCACTCTTCTCGCGGGCTTTGCCGCGAGCTGGCTGCTCTGCCCTCTGATCTCGTACGTTATGTTCTATCTCGGCAACTTTATCTCTCTTGCAACCACCTTCCAGCCTATACTGATGGGTATCGTTATCTCGGTCGTAATGGGAATAATTCTCACCCTTCCCATATCGAGCGCCGCGATTTGCAGTATGATCTTCTCTACCAACGCCCTTACCGCGGCGGCTCTTAACGGAACGTCCGAGGGTCTGCTCCTGGCAGGCGGTGCGGCGGCAGTCGGTTGCTGCGCCCAGATGGTCGGATTTGCCGTCATCTCCTTCCGCGAAAACAAATGGGGAGGTATCGTTTCTCAGGGTCTTGGAACGTCTATGCTCCAGATGGGAAACATCTGCAAGAACCCTCGCATCTGGCTTCCTCCGATCCTCGCTTCGGCGATAACCGGACCTCTCGCGACCACCGTTTTCGCGCTTAAATGCTCTGGTGTTGCCGCCGGTATGGGTACTTGCGGCCTGGTCGGTCCTATCGGCATCATCGGTGCCACTGAAACCGGTACGACTATGTGGATAGGTCTCGTGTTGCTCTGCGTCGTAGCTCCCGCACTCCTCTCGCTCGCCTTCAGCGAACTGCTTCGAAAGCTCGGCTGGATCAAAGACGGTGACCTCAAGCTCGACAACTGAAACAAACGGAACGCGCTTTACTGCCGCGTTCCGTTTTTCACCGCAAAAATATTATATATTATTCAAAATATTTTTTAAAAAACCCTTTACAGAGAGAAAATAGTGTGTTATAATACATTCTGTATGACGCTGACCCGGACTGCGGATATAATGCCGATACCTCGGTACTTCACCCACCGCCGCCTGAGATTGCGCCAAATAAAAAAAGAAAGGTGAAAAAACCAATGCTGAAGGATCAGAAGCAGGCAATTATTGACCAGTACAAGACTCACGAGGGCGACACCGGCTCGCCTGAGGTTCAGATCGCGATACTCACCTATCGCATCAATACCCTCACCGAGCACCTCAAGGTGAACCACAAGGATCACCACAGCCGTCGCGGTCTGCTCAAGATGGTCGGTCACAGAAGAAACCTCCTTGCATCTCTGCAGAAGGTTGACATCGAGCGTTACCGTTCCAGCATCGTAAAGCACGGAATCAGAAAG
>JAZKZA010000142.1:0-10763 GCA_045612445.1 Eubacteriales bacterium
GCCGCAGATCGGCAGGATCGGCAGGATTGCCATGCAAAGCAGGGCACAAATAATCCTCTTCATATTTTCGTCAGTTCGTCAAGCGTGCCGAATCGGTATCCCTGCGCGCGAAGGGTTCGAATAACCTTTCCAAGTATCGCCGCGTTGGTTGCGGAGGTGGGGTGCAGGAGCAATACTGCGCCGTTGTGAACGTTGTCGAGTATCTTTTTTTCGGCGGCGGCAGGGGACATTTGATGATCGTTGTCCCAGTCGGCATAGGCAAAACTCCAAAACACTGTCTTATATCCCAGCTCGTTGGCAAATTTAAGATTTTCCTCACTGAAGCGTCCGCAGGGCGGTCGATAGTATTTTGCAAGCTTTTTGCCCGTCTTATCAGCGTACACCTTTTCAAGCGCCGCAAGCTCTGAGGCAAAAGCATCTTTACTGTGAACGGTGCTCATATCCTTATGACTTGCGGTATGGTTACAAACTAGATGACCCTCGTCAGCTATTCTGCATATCAGCTCGGTCTGGCTTTCTATCAGATGAGAAAGAACAAAAAAGGCTGCCGGAATCTCTTCGCTTTTCAAGACATCAAGAATTTTGGCAATATTTCCGTTTTCATATCCTGCATCAAAAGTGAGATAAACTACCTTTTCGGGATCGCTATCTCCGTGGGAATGGTCTATATAGTACCCACCGTACCGTTCAACAAAGCTCATCGTCGGATCGCAGCTCGGCTGGACGTTTCCCGACCGTCTAACACAATACCAGTTGTAAACACCGGACTCTGCAAAAGCCGAGAACGCAAGGCAGGGAATAACCACTGCGGCACAAAGCACCGCTATCAAAAACCTTTTCATATCGGTCTCTCCTTTCGCAGACCTATCAAGCATCGGTCTGCTCAATTAGTTTGGCACGAAAAGGACTTTCGAATTATTGTAATTTCTGCTTTGCAGACCAGCGTTTAATCGGACAGGCAGGTTTCAACAGCCGAGATCGCCGACGCTCGGTCCTTGTTTCCAAGAATGAAATATACAACACAGTTTCCATATACCAAGACCTCGGCATCGCGGTATTTTTCATACTCTTCGGGAGTGTACGCCGCCTTAGCCTCAAGATATGCGATCCTTTGCTCTTCAAGATATTGGTAGCAACGCGACCTTACCTCTTCAAGCTGTCCGGACTCAGCAACAAGAACACCTATCTCGTTTTCAGACGACTGACTTTTAGACCTCACCACAGACCAATCAAGAACGCCCTCCGCATCAAAGTAATAATCAAAATAGGCCTCTGATACAGTATAATATCCCGCTTCAAGCGGTACTGCCGCAAGAACCGCACTCATAAGCTCATCTGCGCTTTTGTCCGTTTTCTGCGTATTGGAGCAGGAAACGGCACTCAACCATATCAAGATAAGAATAGCAAACAGTATAGTCATATTTTTCATATTTTCACCCTACATTTTCCAAAATATATTCAAGCATAGTTTCAAGCCCTGCACGGTTAAGGTGATAGCCGTCAAGATGGTCGGTGTTGTATTCCTCCCGAAGCATACCGTCCTCGTCGATCAAGACCGACCAAGTGTCAAGATAAACCGCACCGCACTCGTCTGCTATCTCGGAGAGCCACCGATTCACAAGTGCAAACTTTTCGTTAACCGAAGCAACGTTTTCAAATCGCAGGTTAACAACCGCACGCCTTACGGGGAAGATTGACTGTATCATGATCGTCGTGTCGGAAGACACGCCTCGTATCGACTCTATGAGAGACAAGTAGGATAAGCGCACGCCTTCGCGATCAAGTCCGAGCGCGCCGTCAGTACCTAAGGTTATGACCAAAAATTTCGGTTTTTTCAAGGCGACGGCATCGCATACGGTCATCTCCTCGCCCGTTTCGGGATAGACAATATATTTATGACAAACGTCAGGCTCAAGAGTCAAATACCGTTGACTTCCGGTCCATATACGGTCTTCGCTAAGCAGTCCGTAGCTTGAAAGATGTGCTATGTTTGAATCTCCGAGAAACACCGCCTCTTCAATAGAGTAAGGCGTCTCTTTGACGGCGCTGTCGGTAGTGTCGACCGTCCCGTCGGTGGCGGCGCAACCGAATAAAAAAACGCAAGAAAAAGTGACGCTCACAAATAGCTTTTTCAACATAAAATATCCTCAAAGAAAAACGCCGCGCAACCGAAATTGCGCGGCAACGTTGTTATTATTTTGAGGATCTATACACCGATTTATACTCGGAGTTTTTGTTTTGAGTCTTCTTTTTCTTTGATCTGACAGAAAACGATATTCCGTATATCAAGGAATAGACCACCGCCACGATGCCGAACACCACGAATATATTCGGGGCAACGTAGCTGCCCGATGCCAGCTCTGCCTGATAGCTGTTATCGTCGACCAGCGGCTTGTATATAAGTAGGAAAAACCCCGAAAAGGTCAATACGGCGTGAATCAAAAGCTTGGTAAATTCGTTCGTTTTTTCAGATTCAAGCGAACGGTTTGAAACAGACAACACAAAGCAAAATCCAAGCAACGTAAGCATACGGAACGCCGAGAAAAGCTGTTCGTATACGTTCGACACCGTCATCATCAGATAGATAACGAATATAACGGCAGATGCGACAGTGAAATAGAGACACGTATCTGCTAAAACCTTATTCCAAAATCCTTTTTTCATAAAAAACTCCGATTTCTTGATGCCTATAATATATCATATTCCGTAAAAAATTGCAATAAATAATTTGTAAATGAATATTTACATGCAAATATTCATTTTTTTCTTGACATTCTCCGAATATGTTGTATAATATTAAAGATATATATAATAGGGTCAGTATCAAAACCTGACCGAAAGGAAAGAAAATGACAAGAAAAGAAGCCCGTAAAGCAGTATTTGAGCTTTTATTCGAAAGCGGATTCCGTTCTGACGAAAAGCCCTTTGACATTTACGAAATATCCTCCGACAACCGTGAGCTGGACAATGACGTCTACGTCCGCGGCGTCTTCTTCGGCGTTCTTGAAAATCTTGAGATGATAGACGAGACGATAGGTAAGCATTCTCACGGCTGGAAGCTTGACCGTATCTCGCGAGTGTCGAGAACAGTGCTGCGCATCGCAGTTTACGAAATGCTCTTTCTTAACGATATACCGGCGCGCGTTTCGATCAACGAAGCTGTCGAGCTTTGCAAGAGCTTTGACGACGAAAAGGCTCGTCCCTTTGTCAACGGAGTTCTGAACGCCGTCAAGAACTCGCTTCCCGAGGCAAAGGAATAATGAAAAAGCTCTGCTTCGTCGGGTTTGACACGAGCAATTATACCACGTCTGTTGCGGTTGCAAGCTATGACGGTGAGATAGTTGCGAATCTCAAAGCACCGTTGCCGGTGGCGGACGGTGCAAGAGGGTTGCGCCAAAGCGATGCCGTTTTTGCGCACGTAAAGAATCTGCCCGCACTTTGCGACGAGCTAAAGACGATACTTTCCGACTATCAGCCTGTCGCCGTTGGTGTTTCAAGTCGTCCAAGAAGCGTTGAGGGATCGTATATGCCTTGCTTTTTGTCCGGCGAAGTCGCCGCGCATAGCTTTGCTGCCGCCGGATATCTGCCGATATTTGAGTTTTCACACCAGGACGGCCACGTTAAGGCTGCATACCATTCGTCAGGAGCTATGATCAACGGCGACTTTGCTGCGTTCCACGTTTCGGGGGGAACTACCGAGGTATTGTACGTCAAAAAGCAGGACACAGGCTTTTCGGTCGAGCTTATAGGAGGGACTGAGGACCTCAACGCCGGTCAGTCGATAGACCGCGCCGGAGTTATGATGGGCCTGAAATTTCCTTGCGGCGCTGAAATGGACCGTCTTGCCGGTGAAAACCAGGTAACGCTTCCGGCGATGAAGGTGTGTGTAAAGGGGCTTACCTGTAACCTTTCGGGAGTTGAAAACCTTGCATCAAGGCTTTGGCGGGAAAGTGGGGACAGCCGTCTTGTCAGCGCATTCGTGTTTGAATACGTTGCGAGAACTATCGGCAAGCTGACAGACAATCTTCGAGAGCTTTATCCCGATATTCCCGTTATTTACGCCGGTGGCGTTATGAGCAGTAAATATATCGCTTCTCGCCTTGAAAGACAGGGCGTATACTTCGCAAAGCCCGCATTCTCGGCAGACAATGCCGCCGGAATTGCCTTGCTTTGCCGTGAAAAATATTTGAACGAAAGATAATATATGAGAGCCGAACAGAGTACGACGGTTACCGTCTCACAGTTAAATGAATATATCAAAATGCTGTTGGACAGTCAACCGGCTCTGCGTCGGATATACGTCCGCGGCGAAATATCAAACTTCAAGGAATATTCTTCGGGGCATATGTATTTCACCTTGAAGGACGAAGAAAGCCTTATTCGTGCCGTAATGTTTCGCGGTCACGCCGCAAGGCTTAAGTTCCGTCCCGAAAACGGAATGAAGGTCGTGATCTGCGGCAACGTCTCGGTTTATCCTCGTGACGGGCAGTATCAGCTTTATGCCGAAAGCATCGAGCCGGACGGTGTCGGTGCGCTCTATTTAGCCTTTGAGCAGTTAAAATCAAAACTTTCCGACGAAGGACTCTTCAGCGAGTCTCATAAGCGATCGTTACCGGCTTTTCCGTCACGTATAGGCATCGTGACATCTCCCAGCGGAGCTGCCGTCAAGGATATGATAAACGTAGCCGGGCGCCGTTATCCGTTGGCGGAGATCATAATATATCCCTCTGCCGTGCAGGGAAGCGAAGCCGTTCCTCAGCTTATTTCGGGAATCAACTACTTCAGCGAGACGCAAAGCGTTGACGTTATCATAATTGGTCGCGGAGGAGGCTCTATCGAGGACCTTTGGGCTTTCAACAATGAGCAGCTCGCCCGCGCGATATTTGCTTGTCGAGTTCCTGTCATATCGGCAGTAGGTCATGAGACCGATTTTACCATCTGCGATTTTGTTGCCGACCGGCGCGCCCCAACGCCGTCTGCCGCCGCAGAGCTTGCCGTACCCGATACGTCCGAGCTTCGTTACAAGATATCGTCCTTGACCGAACGGTATGCGGCACAGCTTATGAACCGCATTTCTCAAAGCCGCAAGCAGCTCGATCTGATCGCCGGGTCAAGAGTGTTATCAGACCCCGATGCTATACTAAACGACCGTCGCGTTCGCCTCGATCGCGCTCTCGACTCACTTGACCGAGCAATAGACGCCAAGGTCTACGATAAGCGCGCCGATCTTCGAGAGACCGCCGCATCATTAGGTGCGCTCGATCCGCTTGCAGTTCTGTCTCGCGGATACGGCGCCGTTACCGATAACAAAGGAAAAATAGTCAAATCAGTAGTCGATCTCGACGTTGGGCAAAAAATTGACGTTCGTTTTTCGGACGGTCACGCCGTCGCCGAGATAGTTGGAAAAGAGGTTTACGATGGATAATAGAAATATAAAATTCGAAACGGCTCTATCCGAGCTTGAAAAAATAATAGACAAGCTTGAAAGCAGTGACACACCTCTTGATGAGGCGCTTAAGCTTTACGAAAAGGGAATATCTCTTGTCCGAGTTTGCTCCAACCGACTTGACAGTGCCGAGCAAAAGATAAAATTGCTTCGCCAAAGCAAGGACGGTGTTATGGAGGAGACCGAATTTAAAGGCTGATGGATGTATTAAAGGATATACAGCGTGCAACGTTGCTTATCGACGTCGCGCTGGACAGCTACCTCTCGGAAACACAAGAGGGACTTGAAATAATAACTGAGGCTGAACGGTATTCGGTCATGTCGGGGGGTAAACGTATACGCCCATACCTCACGCTCGCTTTCTGCCGTCTTTTCGGAGGAGATGAGCGCGCGGCAATACCGTTTGCCTGTGCCGTTGAGCTCATACACAGCTATTCGTTGGTTCACGACGACCTGCCTTGCATGGATAACGATCTTGTGCGCCGCGGTAAGCCGTCATGTCACGCCGCGTTTGGTGAAGCCAATGCTCTTTTGACGGGAGACGCTCTGCTCACCAGAGCATTCGCCCTTTGTTCCGACAACCGCAGAGCCGACGCCGATGTCAGGCTCGCTTGCATATCGTATCTTTCACGCGCGGCGGGAACGTTCGGTATGATCGGAGGACAGGTGCTGGATCTTTACGGAGACACTCATAAGGTCGACTTTGAAACACTTTTAAAGACCCAAAAGCTCAAGACAGGAGCTCTCATCAAGGCATCAATCGCCTTAGGTTGCTTTACTGCAGGCATTAAGGAAGACGACGACCGTTTTGCTGACGCTATGACTTATGCCGAAAGCATAGGGCTGACGTTCCAGATAATAGATGACCTTCTCGATGACGAGGAGGGAAGTGAAAACGAAAACAAGACCACGTTTTTGACCTTTATGGACAGAGACTCAGCATTCAAATATGCCGCGGAGCTGACCGAGCAAGCCGTTTCTATCGCAAAAAAATATGAGGGCGGCGAAATGCTCGCCTTGCTTGCAGAATTCCTGCTTTACAGAAAAAAATGAGGATCGATCTTTATCTTTTCAAAAACGGTCACGTCAAAAGCCGCAGTGCGGCAAAGGCTTTGATCGAGTCCGGTGCTGTTCTGCTTGACGGTACGGTAATAAACAAGCCCTCGCTCGAGATAGACGAAAGCGCCGAGCATTCGATCGTTATCACTCAAAAAGAGCGATTTGTCGGTCGCGGTGGTTTGAAGCTCAAGGCGGCTCTTGAACGTTTCAAAATAGATGTAAACGGCCTTGATGCCATAGACGTAGGTGCTTCGACCGGAGGCTTTACCGATTGCCTTTTGCAAAGAGGAGCAAAAAGCGTTATTGCCGTTGATTCGGGCGAAGGACAGCTCGACGCCCGACTTGCAAATGACGGGCGCGTAACAAATATAGAAAAGTACAACGCCCGCAATCTTTCAAGGGAGATCGCACCGTGTGGGGTCGACATTGTCGTAATGGACGTCTCGTTCATATCGCAGACCCTTATTCTTCCACGGATCCCCGATCTTCTCCGAAACGGTGGACTTGCCGTAACGCTCATAAAGCCTCAGTTTGAAGCAGGGCGTTCCGCGGTCGGCAAGGGCGGTATCGTCAAAAACAAAAAGGACCGCTTTACGTCGATCCTTCGAGTACGGGACTGTGCCTCGGCCGCAGGGCTTTATATGACAGACATAATCGTTTCTCCCATAACGGGCGGCGACGGCAACGTTGAGTATCTTGCAAAGTTCCAAAAGGACGTCGCAGCTCCTATCACAGACAGTGATATAAAGAAAAAAACCGGTTTATAAAACGATACGGAGGTTTTATGAAAAAGATCGCAGTCATAACGAACTTCAATATCCGACAAAAGGCAAGTGCCGCGCTGACCGTATGCGAACGCTTGTCGGCTCTTGGCTGCGAGATATTCGTCGCCTCCTTTAACCGCGAGCGGATACAGCGCAATGCTGGGGAAGACAAGAGGGAAACCATTAAATACATTCCTGCCGAAAAGCTTTACGATGAGGCAGATCTTGTCGTGGTGCTTGGCGGTGACGGTACGATACTCGAATCCGCCCGCCGAGCAATACCAGCAAAAAAACCTATACTCGGCATAAATCTCGGTCGACTCGGATATATGGCAGAGCTTGAGCTAAACGAGCTTGATAAGCTTGACAATATAGTTCGCGGAGATTATGAAACCGAGGAAAGAATGGTCCTTTGTGTTGAAATATTCAACAAGGAGGGGAAAAAGCGTTTTTCCTCCTTCGCGCTGAACGACGCTGTTATATCTAACGGATCGGTTGCAAGGATCGTTGATATCCAACTCTCCGAGGGTGGCTCGGAGGTATCGCGTTACCGTGCTGACGGAGTCATCGTTGCAACGCCTACCGGGTCCACCGCGTATTCAATGTCCGCCGGAGGAGCTGTTGTCGATCCGAGACTTGAATGCTTTTGCGTAACTCCTGTATGTCCGCACACGCTTGGTTCGCGTCCTCTCATTTTCCCGTCTAATGCAGATATAGAGTTAAAAAACATCTGCGAACGTGAAAAGGCGCTTTTCGTTACGCTTGACGGACGTTCAAATCAAGAACTGCTGTTAGGAGAAACGGTTCGCATCACCAAATCCGACCTGCGAGCCAAGCTCGTCCGTTTAAGTCACGGCGGATTTTACAACAAGCTTCGTGCGAAAATGAATTCCAAATTTTGATCGTGAGGATAAAATATGAAGACCAGAAGACAGGAACAGATAATAGACATCATCTCAAAGCACGAGATAGAAACCCAAGAGGAGCTTATAAACCAGTTGCTGAAAAACGGTTTTGACGTCACTCAGGCAACCGTTTCGCGAGATATACGCGAACTCAAGCTCGTCAAGGTAGCCACCGGTCACGGCGGTTATCGCTATATGCTTCCGCCACACAAAAACGTTTCTATGAACGTTCGCTTCAACAGCGCGCTGGCAGAGTCTATAATGTGCGTTGATTACGCTATGAACAATATCGTTATCAAGACCTACCCGGGACTTGCAAATGCGGTCGCCACAGGAATTGACGGTCTCAATATCCCCGATATTCTCGGTTGCGTTGCAGGAGATGACACAATTTTGATAGTAACTCGTACTCTTGAATCGGCAGAGGATATCAGTGAAAGGATCCGCGAGCTGATACGGGCATGAGTAAGCTTCAAAAGACCAATGCCATGCGTCGTCTTGACGCATCAAAAATAAACTATGAGGTCATGCAATACGAGGTTGACGAATCCGATCTTTCGGGCGTTCACATTGCGAGTCAGATAGGTCTTCCGTGCGATAAGGTCTTCAAAACTCTCGTAACGAGTGGCGACAAGACCGGCATCACGGTGTTCTGTATTCCTTGCCACCTTGAGATAGATCTGAAGCTTGCCGCCGCGGTAACGGGCAACAAAAGTATTTCGATGATGCCGACAAGCGAGCTGCTTGCAAACACAGGATATATCCGAGGCGGTTGCTCGCCCATCGGTATGAAGAAAAATTTCCCGACGTATATAGATGAAAGTGCGCTGGAGCATGAACGCATAACGGTCAGCTCGGGAACTCGCGGCATGCAGCTCTACCTTTCGGTCAACGACCTACTTAAACACACCGGAGCAAAGCTCTGCAAAATAACGACCAAGTAAATTTTAGCCGCAATACGCGGTATGGAGATAATTATGCAAAAGATCAAACAACTCATCGCCGATGAACTTAAAAGGCAGATAGACTCTGTAAATCCCGAAACGGGACTTTCGTCTGCAGATATATCGCTTATGCTCGAATATCCGCCCGACCGTACACTTGGAGACCTTGCGCTTCCTTGCTTTAAGTTCAGTAAGACGCTGCGCCGCTCTCCCGTTCAGATCGCGCAGATGTTGTCCGACGGCTTTAACTGTGAGGCTGTTTCGGAATGTAACGCCGTCAACGGCTACCTCAACATATTCATTTCGGACGAATACCTTTCCTCAAAGGTCATCTCCGAGATACTCACCGCAGGTGACGATTACGGTAAAAGCGACGTTGGAAAGGGAAAGACCGTCGTTCTCGACTACTCCTCACCCAATGTAGCCAAACCCTTCCATATAGGACATCTGGGAACTACCGTTATCGGTCACTCTCTTAAGCTTCTGCACGAGTTTGCAGGATATAAGTGTGTTGGTATCAACTACCTTGGTGACTGGGGAACGCAGTTCGGAAAGCTTATAGTTGCCTACCGTAAATGGGGAAGCCGCGAGCAGATCGAAAAGGGAGGCATCGACGAGCTCGTTAAGCTCTACGTCAGAGTAAACAACGAGATCTCGGGCAATGAGGCTGAGGGCATCGCTCCCAACAAAGAGCTTGCCGACGAGGCGCGTGCCGAGTTCCACAAGATGGAGATAGGAGACGAGGAAAACATAGCCATTTGGAAATGGTTCGTTCAGATCAGTCTTGACGAGTATCAGAAAACCTACGGTCAGCTTGGAATCACCTTTGACAGCTATAAGGGCGAATCGTTCTACACCGACAAGATGCCCGCACAGGTCGAAAAGCTTCGCCAGATGGAGCTCTTAAAGATCGATGACGGTGCTTCCATCGTAGATCTCGAGCCGTACAATATGCCGCCCTGCCTTATTCTCAAGCGTGACGGGTCAACTCTTTACCCCACGCGTGACATCGCCGCCGCGGTATACCGTAAAAACGAATACGACTTTGAAAAATGTATATACGTAACCTCGTCTCAGCAGATACTGCACTTCCAGCAGTGGTTCAAGGTGGTTGAGCTGATGGGCTACGATTGGTTTGATAAGCTCGTTCATATCCCTTACGGCACCGTTTCCATCAACGGAGCAAAGCTTGCTACCAGAACAGGAAACGTCGTTCTGCTCAAGGATCTCTTTGCAACGGCTATCGAAAAGGTCTCGGAGATCATGGCGGAGAAGAACCCCGCGCTCAAGGATCGAACCGACATCGCAGAGGCAGTCGGCGTTGGCGCTATCGTCTTCCACTATTTGTCGAATAGCCGTATCAAGGATATGAACTTCAATATGGACGACGCTCTTGACTTTAACGGAAACACCGGTCCGTACGTTCAGTACACCTATGCCCGCTGCTGCTCGATACTTGAAAAGGATAACAACAGCTCGTCAGGTACGGCCGAGCTGAAGCTCACCGAGGCAACTGAATCGGCTCTTTCTAAAACACTTGCCAGATTCCCTGAAAAGGTAAACGATGCCATAGCGCAGTACGAGCCGTCGGTCATAACCCGTTATATCCTTGACGTTGCCGCCGACTTCAATCGTTTCTATCACG
>JAZKZA010000143.1:0-3313 GCA_045612445.1 Eubacteriales bacterium
GCCGTTGAGGGTGATGGTCGTACCGGCAAAGCTATCGCCGAAGGAATACGAATAGATAGCAAGATTGTAGGTCTCCTCGGTCGAGGTAAGAATACCTCCGTTGACCGTAAGGTTAGCAAGCTTCTTGCTGGAAGCGGAGCTTCCCGGAAGCTGCAGCCAAACTGCACGAGTACCGGTGACAGTACCGCCGTTGATGGTGAGATCAGTGCTGGTGGTGGTGCTGTTTGCAAACATACGGATCGCGACCTTGCCGCAACCGTCGATCAAGCTTCCGTCGTTGATAACGACATCAGCACCGGGATAGCAATCGATAGCGTAGGATGCGCCACCGGCTTCGGTCTTGTTTTCGATCTTGGCATTGTTTACGATAAGCTTACCGTCTGCCTTGATCGTATTGTTTGCATATCCGGGGAACGGGGGCTGACCCTCGCCACCCCACTCGGTATCGGGAGTGGTTGCATAGAAGGAAACAGTTCCGTTTTGGATCATAAGGCTGGCACCGTTCTTTATCTGGATAAGATAAGAGGTGGTGGCGGCAGTCGATACACCTGAAAGGGTGTATCCGTTAAGATTGAGAACGGTGTCCTTGGTGATGACCAGAGGAGCATCGGTCAGATGAACGTTTCCGTTGAGCTGAACAACTCCACCCTTTGCGATCAGATCAGCAAGAGACTCGGCGCTCTCTACCTTTGCACCGTTATTATAGGTGAAGGCGAAGGGACTGAAGTGAGTAGTATCAAAGGTAATGATACCGGTTGCCGAGTTGTAATCGTAAACGGTGATCTCCTCGCCGTTGTGCTTGACGCCGGTGAGGTTGAGTCCGATTCCGATATCGACCGAAACGGTATAAACTATGCTACCGTCAGAGCTGACCTTAACACCGTCCTTCTTCAGGGTGATGTCAAGCGTTGCAGTGACGTTACCGTCGGAGTCGATAGCCTTCTCGATCTCGGTGGTCTCAAGGTCGTAGTTACCTGCGGGAGCGTTGGTGGGAATATTTACCGCAACGTCCTCTGCCTCGTCCTTGATAATGACCGACTCGCTTCTATCCTCGGGCAGAATAGCATTAGTGATATTAACCTCGGGGAACTCGGCGTCAGCATCGTAGTCATCACCAAAGCTATCCTCTTCTGCCGAGACCTGAGTTGCAACCAGAACGACCGAGAAGGAAGTTCCGATCGACTTGTTCTGATACTCATTGCCCGCAGTCTCCTGCATCTTGAGAGCAAGAGTTACGGTGTGGTTCTCGGTAGCGGCAAGCTTACCGGATCCGGTGACGTTGAGATTGTTGAGGACCTCGGTCAGAGTTCCGATCTTGTTTGCATCGGTGAGGTCGGAGCGATCCGAGACCTGAACCGCAGGATCAACGTAGTATACGTCAATGACGTCGGAAAGATCGGATACCTCGCCGTTTGCAACGATCATGACCTTATACTTGAGAGCCAGAGTCCCCTCATTCTCGATCTTTATGTGGCGAACCGAAACGTAGCCCGGCTCCCACTTATCATAGTTGAAGATAGCTCCGCTGGAAGCATCTGCCCAGGTAGCGGTCGAAGGATCGAGCTTACCGTCTGCCCAGTACATTCCAACGTCAAGAGTGCCGGACTTTATGATATTTCCGCCGCTCGTAACGCTATCGGTAAACCATGCAAAGGTCGTACCGGCGAGCATGGCAAAGCAAAGAAGCAGAGCCACAACGCTCGACAGCAGAGCACGCTTGGTCGTTTTAGTGTTAATCATTGTGAAAATTCTCCTTAGATCACATTATAAATTATCACTCCCCACCCGCTGTTCAAGATAGCTTGGCGGTCAGGATAACTATAACTGTTGTTTGAATTGCGACTTTTTTTATATCGTTGAAATGTAGGAGAACATTACTGTTCTGTATTCTCTTCCGTATTCTCCGGGGCGTCAGACGGCTTTGTCAGCTCGGCTTGCTTTGCAAGCTGGGCCTTAAGCTCAAGAAGCTCTGCCATCATACGCTGGGTCTCGGCGCGCTCCTGCTCTATCTTATCTCGCTCTGCCTGCATGACCGCCAGCTGCTCACGCTTATATTTGCGGAACAGACGCACGACGTTTATGCCGTTATAGAGGATAAGAAGCAGAAAAGGCACAAGAATACATACGATATAACCTTGTGTTGTCTTAATGAAGGCAAAGAAATTTCCAAGGGCAGGAAGCTTACCTACGTATTTTCCCAAAACACTTTTGGCATCTACGAGAGCTTCGTCGTCAGTCCCCTTGTTCGTACCGAAGGTAACGTAACCGAGGAACTCGCCCGAGTCCTTTTTCTTTACTTCGCGGATCATATGTGTGACGGTCTCGCCCTGGCTTTCGGAGTTGGCTGAAATAAACGAAACTATTTCACCCGCCTGCAAGCTCGTGGGATCGTCCACATTTTTTATAATAACGATATCTCCCGCGCTAAAATGTACGTCCATATGAGCATTCTTATCAGACTTGCTCATCGAATCGGACGTTACTATGTAAAATTTAAAGCCGAAGATATCGCGCTCGTTTTGGTCAACGGTGCTTACCGTAACTACCGTGAATACCATCATAAAAACCGTAAAGGCGACCAATAACCAGGTCAAGACCCTCAATGAGATATTCAATATTTTTTTTACAGTTCCCATTATCGGATCACTCCCTTACGTTTAAGTTACCTTGTACCGCATATACGGTCACGCCAATGCCCATATACTCTTGGCCTTGAAACCTGTTTCCGATGGATTCCTTCATCTTAATGAAGAGATAGTAGGCTGCTTCACTACTCTCCCCTACCTCCAAGCGACCGTCGAATTCGGTCAGCTCAACTGCCCCGACAGTCGTGGTCGGATCGGTTGTTATCCAAACCTCGAACGCCTCATAGAACTCTTCGTTATTGAGTTGACTGTCACGGCTGACGTACATTCGAAAGTTTACGGGAATATCTCCCGTGTTTTTCACTCTGAAGCCCTGCGTGTAAACTCTCGCGCCCGGCTCAAAGAGAAATTCCGACTCGTCGTCTTCCGTCTCCGGTTGAAATCTCAGCACGTGACCGACCAGCGATTCATTCGTCAAAGCGTCTATTATGTCCACCTTGAGGTCTCCCGCTGTTGTGATCACGCCGATCGTTCCGTCGTTTGGATCGTTTGTGAAGAGAGCAAGTGTTGCTCCCGTGAGCGAAACGAAGCAAAGCAGGATAACCAACGCCGCTATAATAAACGCCTGTTTATTCGATTTATAACGGAACATCGTTACCTCCTTTGCCGTTAATTATCGGCTTTAGCCGTTACGGATTGCGCGGATAGATCAGCTCGCCCTGATTATC
>JAZKZA010000144.1:0-4497 GCA_045612445.1 Eubacteriales bacterium
AGCATAAGCATCTCAAGGAGATGAAGGCGTTGACGGGTATCACGACGACACCTATCTTTTGCCCGATAGTTTCGGATTTTTACAGCGGAATGCTGGTGACCGTCCCGATATTTGCAGACCAGCTCTGCGGCTCGGTCAAGGACGTTCGCGAGCTTTACGCCGAGAGATATAACACGCCGCTCGTAAAATACGTCGAGGGCAACGACGAAGCCGGTCTGCTTTCCGCGGGGGCTCTTTCGGGGTCTGACCGTATGGAGGTCAGCGTTTTCGGAAACGACGAGCGCATACTTCTCACCGCTCGCTACGATAACCTCGGCAAGGGTGCGTCGGGTGCGGCCGTCGAGTGCCTGAATTATAAGCTCGGCGTCGACGAGACCACGGGTCTTGTCATTTGATCGAAAGGAAGATAACGAAATGAAGATAATAGATGGCGGCGTTTGCGCCGCAAAGGGATTTAGTGCAAACGGAATACACTGCGGTATCAGAAAGAACAAGACCAAGCGAGATCTTTCTCTGATCGTCAGTGACAGCATTGCAAACGCCGCGGCGGTCTACACCACCAATCTCGTCAAGGGTGCGCCGTTGACGGTCACCAAGAGCCACCTCTCGAACGGTCGTGCACAGGCGGTCATCTGCAACAGCGGAAACGCGAACACCTGTAACGCAAACGGTATCGAGATCGCCGAGCAGATGAGCGAGCTGACCGCGAAGGCGCTCGGCATCAGTGCCGACGATATCGTCGTTGCCTCGACCGGAGTCATCGGTCAGGAGCTGAGCATAGAGCCGATCGCAAACGGTAAGAGCGAGCTGGTCGGCGGGCTTGGAAACAACAGCGGTCTTGCCGCCGAGGGTATTATGACCACCGATACTACCAAGAAGGAGATCGCGGTCAGCTTCGAGGTCGGAGGCGTTGAGTGCCGCATCGGAGGTATCGCCAAGGGCTCGGGTATGATACACCCCAATATGGCGACCATGCTGGTCTTTATCACCACCGACTGTGCCATCAGCTCAGGCCTTTTGCAGAAGGCTCTGTCGAGCGATATTCAGAACAGCTTCAATATGATAAGCATAGACGGAGACACCTCGACCAACGATATGGTCACCGTTCTGGCAAACGGTGCGGCGGGTAACCCCGAGATCACCGAGGAGGGCGAGGACTTCGCCGAGTTTATGAAGGCGCTCAACAGCGTCACCGTTTATCTCTGCCGCGCCATCGCCGGCGACGGAGAGGGAGCGACTAAGCTCATAGAGTGTACCGTTAAGGGTGCGCGCGACGAAAAGACGGCGAAGACCGCCGCCAAGTCGGTCATCTGCTCGTCGCTCGTTAAAGCGGCGATGTTCGGCTCGGATGCGAACTGGGGTCGCGTGCTCTGCGCTCTCGGATATGCGGGAGTCGAGATCGACGTTGACCGCGTAGGCGTTTCCTTTGTGTCGGGCAAGGGTGAGGTCGTCGTCTGTGAGAACGGCTCGGGCGTTGACTTCTCGGAGGAAAAGGCAAAGGAGATCCTGCTCGAAAAGGAGATCACCATTGCCGTAACGCTCGGCGACGGTGAGGCGTCTGCCACCGCGTGGGGCTGCGATCTTACCTACGATTACGTCCGTATAAACGGCGACTACCGCACATAAAAAGAGGTCAAAATGAAGATCACGAATGCAGATCGCGCAAGGATACTCGTCCACGCGCTTCCTTATATAAAAGAATATAACGGCAAAACGGTCGTTATCAAGTACGGCGGCAATGCTATGCTCAACGAAAAGCTCAAGGACTCGGTCATGAGAGATATCGTTCTGCTTCACCTGGTCGGCGTTCGAGTCGTGCTTGTCCACGGCGGCGGACCCGAGATCACCGATATGCTCGCCGCTATGGGTAAGAAGACCGAGTTCGTCAACGGACTTCGCGTCACCGACCGCGAGACGGTCGAGGTCGCCCAGATGGTGCTTGCCGGAAAGATAAACAAGACTCTCGTAAATCTCATCGAGTGCCGCGGAGGTCGTGCGATCGGTCTTTGCGGAGTTGACGGTCATATGATCTCGGCTGAGATGAAGGACGAAAGGCTCGGGTATGTCGGTAAGATCACCGCGATCGACCCCCGCCCGATCATAGACCAGCTCGACGCCGGCTACATTCCGGTCATCTCGACGCTCGGTTGCGACGAGCAGGGTAACGTCTACAATATAAATGCAGATACCGCCGCCGCCAAGATAGCCGCGTCGCTGTCTGCCGAGAGCCTCATCTCGCTGACCGATATATCGGGAATACTCCGCGACAAAGACGATCCCGAGTCGCTGATCCCCCACATAACTCCCACTGAGGCAAAGTGCTTGATCGCTGAGGGAGTAATAAACGGAGGAATGATCCCGAAGGTCGAGTGTTGTACAGATGCTATCGCCGAGGGAGTCAAAAAGGTGTTCATAATCGACGGTCGCGTTCCGCACTCTTTGCTGATCGAAATGATGACCGACGAGGGTATCGGCACTATGTTTGAGGAATAAAAATGGAAAACAATTCTACTATATATAAAGATAAGACCTACGTGGCAAACACCTACGCCCGTTTTCCGATCGAATTGGTGTCGGGCAAGGGCTCAACGGTGACCGACGCCGAGGGTAAGGAGTATACCGACCTCGGAACGGGTATCGCCGTCAACAGCTTCGGGGTTGCCGACGACGAGTGGGTCGCCGCCGTCACCGAGCAGCTGGGTAGGCTTCAGCACAGCTCAAACCTTTATTACACCGGTCCTTGCGCCAGCCTTGCCGAGCAGCTCTGTCTGAGAACGGGAATGAAAAAGGTGTTCTTCTCGAACTCGGGTGCGGAGGCAAACGAAACGGCTATCAAGGCGGCAAGAAAGTACGCCTGCGACCGCCGCGGCAAGGACAGCTACAAGATCATAACGCTGAACGGTAGCTTCCACGGCAGAACGCTGACGACCCTCGCCGCAACCGGTCAGGACGCCTTCCATAAGGAGTTCCTGCCGCTGACCGACGGGTTCGTCTCGATAGACCCGACTCCCGAGGCGCTCGCCGCCGCGGTCGACGAAAACACCGCCGCCGTGATGTTCGAGCTTGTCCGCGGAGAGGGAGGGGTGCTTCCCACCGATAAGGAGTTTGTTGACGCTGCAGTTAAGCTCGCAAAGGAAAAGGATATACTGCTCATCTGCGACGAGGTGCAGACGGGTAACGGAAGAACGGGTAGCCTCTACGCGTTTATGCAGTACGGCTTTAACCCCGATATCGTAACCACGGCAAAGGGACTCGGCGGAGGACTTCCGATCGGAGCGACGATGCTGGGTGAGAGGGTGCAGGATATCTTCACGCCGGGACTCAACGGCTCGACCTTCGGAGGAAATCCGGTCGCCTGCGCGGGAGCTTTGAATATACTGTCAAGGATAGACGACGAGCTGCTTGCCGGCGTTCGCGAAAGATCCGAGCTGATAAAGAAGGAGCTTGAGGGTGCTGATGGCGTCATCAAGGTCACGGGACTCGGACTTATGCTCGGAGTGCAGACGGTAAAGCCGGCCGCCGAGATAGTTGCAAAGTGCCGCGAGGAGGGAGTTCTGGTGCTCACCGCCAAAACCAAGGTTCGCCTGCTCCCCGCGCTCAATATACCGAAAGAACAGCTGATACGTGCGATCGCCGTGTTAAAAGCGGCGTGCGCCGAGTAAAGAGGTTATATATATGAATTTAAAAGGAAGAGATTTTCTCAAGCTTCTCGACTTCAGCGCCGAGGAGCTGAACTACCTGATCAACCTCGCCGCCGAGCTGAAGAGCAAAAAGAAAAGCGGCGAGCCCCACAGACTCTGCGAGGGTAAGAACATCGCGCTGATCTTCGAGAAGACCAGCACGAGAACGCGTTGCAGCTTCGAGGTCGCCGGCTACGATCTCGGTATGGGAGTCACCTACCTCGACCCCACCGGCTCGCAGATAGGTAAAAAGGAAAGCATAGCCGATACGGCAAGAGTCCTTTCGTCGATGTACGACGGTATCGAGTACCGCGGCTACGGACAGGAGATCGTCGAGGAGCTTGCAAAGTATTCGTCGGTCCCGGTCTGGAACGGACTGACCAACGAATTCCACCCCACGCAGATACTTGCCGACTTCCTCACGATAAAGGAGCACTTCGGACGCCTTGAGGGTATCAACCTCGTTTATATGGGCGACGCGAGATATAATATGGGTAACTCGCTCATGGTCGGTGCGGCAATAATGGGAGTCAACTTCACGGCGTGCTGCCCCGAGAAGTATTTCCCAAGCGCCGAGCTTCGTGAAAAGTGCCTCGCACTTGCAAAGCAGAGCGGAGCGACCCTGAGCTTTGAGACCGACCCCGAAAAGGCGGTCAAGAACGCCGACGTCATATATACCGACGTCTGGGTCTCGATGGGAGAGCCGATCGAGGTCTGGCAGGAGAGAATAAACGACCTCGCGCCCTATCAGCTCAATTCCGAGCTGTTGAGAAAGACGGGCAAGAGCGAAACGGTGTTTAGGCACTGCCTGCCCGCC
>JAZKZA010000145.1:0-4629 GCA_045612445.1 Eubacteriales bacterium
CTTGCCAAGCTGGGCTGATAGACAAAACAAAAAACACAAGGCGTTGCGTTCAAAAGAACGCAACGCCTATTTTTTATTTATCCGACGTAATTGTAATTGACAGTTACCTCGTAGCCATTGAAAGCCGAGGGAAGACCGAGAGCTTCCCACTGCGCTTGAGTTCCGCGGTAATAAAGGATTGCCGAGCCGCAATCGTAGAATGTTTTTTCTCCAATGGTTTCGATTTTGTTTAAAACAACTCGTTTAAGGTTTATACAGCCGTAGAAGGCTTCGTCTCCGATGCTCTTTACGTTTGAAAGATCTATCTGGGTGAGTTTTTCGCAGAAGGCGAACGCTTCGTCTCCGATCTTCGTTATGCTTGAGAGGTCTATCTCCTGAATGCTTTGGTTTTCGCGGAAGGCGTCACGGCTTATTTCGAGAACGGGCAGGCCGCCCACGAAGGCAGGGACAACTACCTTTGTGTCCCTTCCGCCATATCCGGTCAGGGCAAGATATTCTTCACCGCGTACTCTCTTTGTTTCGAACGTGAAATCCTTTGGGATCGTTTCCTCACGCCAGTAGGCGTATAGCGAAATATCATGCTCCACGGTAAGCGAGCCGTTAACGGCTTCATACAGCATGTCGTCGCGATACCAGCCGCCGAAGGTATATCCCGCGCGGGATGGAACTATGCCTGAGAGCGAAACGCTATCATTATATTTTGCCGAGATAGTGCTCAGCTCGTTGCCGCCGTTCGTGACCAGCGTAACAGTATACGTGTTTCGCGTGTAATAATAGTCGATAACGATATCTTCGCCCTTCGTGATCTTCACTTTTTGGGCTTTGGGAGCTTTGTAGCCGTAGTAATCCTTAAATGCAGGCGTTACTTGGCTATCCTCGATCGCGATCAGCTTTTGGGTATCCTTGAGGTCGTAGCCCTCGCCGTTGATCTTTTCAACGTAGTGGTTTACCGTGTATCTGACGGGACCCAAGACCCTTACCGAGATCGTCGGGTCGCCCTGCATCTCAACGTATTTCAGAACGTCGCGGTCGGCGTACTGTATGGCGTCGATCGTATAGTCGATCACGCCCGTTTCCTCGCCTAAATTGATCTTTATGATGATGTTCTCGTAGTCCGAGCCGTACTCGAACATATAGCTCGCGTAGGGCGTGCCGTTCAGCGTGAACGCCATTATCGTATAGTTATCGGGGTTATCAAAGTGAACGGTAATGAAGAAATCCTCGTTTTGAGGATAGGCGTTCTCTTCGTCGGTCGGGATCTCCGAGCTCAGGACTTGAGCTTCTCCCATCTCGCCCGAAAGGCGCATAGCTCCGCTTGACAGCGAGCTGCCGGGATTGTTTCCGGAGGTCGACATTCCTGTGTAGATAGGTTTGTGCTTTCCGTCGTCGTTTTCGGTCGGCGTACAGGCGGCGAGCGACGCCACCAGCAGTACGGCTATGGCGATCACGGCGATAAGCTTTAGCGTTTTTGCGGTCATTTTTGTTCCTCCCTTGGTCTGAAGGTTATCGTAAGGCTATTGTAGCACAATTCTGCAAATAAATCAAGGGGGGGTAGACTTTTGTATTATCCGCAATTTGTTGCGGCAAGGGATTGCGCGAACGCGTTGATGCCATAGCAATACTTCGGATCGGACAGAAAAAAGCACCTGCTATTGCAGGTGCTTTTTTCTGCGAAATGGCGATCAAAAAGTGCGTAAAGTGGGGCAAGAACGACTAAAAGTACACCAAGTGTGCAACTCGAGAAATTGGAATTATCCGTAAGAAATTGAAATGAGAAAAGCATTGTTGACAGTTTCACTTGTAGACTCTTGAATATCTACTGTACTCCCCAGCAGCACCCAAATCACTACAATCACAAGTATAGATATTCCTATCCACATAAGAGCTTTTAACAACTTTTTCGTTCTTCTATTTTTAATTGCTAACTGCTCATTTATTCGTGATAGTTGATCTGCTATTTCGGTATCGGTTTGTGTTTGCTCAATTATTGTGCCCAGCAATTCCGAAACGTTTGTTTCAAACACCTCAGAGAGTCGGATTAACATTTCAGAATCGGGAACTGATAGACCTTTTTCCCATTTTGAAATTGTTTGTCTTACAACATTTAAACGTGTTGCTAATTCTTCTTGTGACATTCCTTTTGCTATTCGCAATCTTTTTATGTTTTCATTTAACATAATAGCACCTCCTTCACAATTATTATAAAGCTAATACTTCGTATTGTAAAGCAATGCAAATACACATTGTGTTAACAAAATATAACAACAATATTTTTCTCGCTTAGTATGCTGTCTTTGACATTATATACTACTCAAATTCTTATTTATTGATGAGTTTATTATATTACACTTTCATAAATAAATCAAGGCGTAAGCCTTGTATATTAGAAATGATGCATCGCCTACGCGATATGATGCATTTGCTTCGCAAATATGATGTTGCTCCACTTCGTTCCGCAATGATGCGATGTTTGCCCAACGTGCCGTAAGGCACACATCATTAGGCGTAGCCGTCATCATTGGGCGAAGCCCTGCATCATTTGCCGAAGGCAAACATCATTGAAAAAAGAACTTGCTTGCGCAAGTGCTTTTTTCTGGTGGGGGATGGTGGATTCGGACCACCGAAGTCAGTGACAACAGATTTACAGTCTGCCCCCTTTGGCCGCTCGGGAAATCCCCCATATTATGACCGGCGAACGTTTCCTTATCGCCGGTATTTTGCCGTGCCGTGTTTTCGACGACTGGAGCTGGTGATCGGAGTCGAACCAACAACCTGCTGATTACAAATCAGCTGCTCTGCCATTGAGCCACACCAGCAAAATCCGGAACGCGATTATTATAACACGAACTCCCTCGTTTGTCAACAGTTTTTTTCGCTTTTTTATCAGTTTTTAAGCATTATTTTTGTCAATTTTGCCTTTTCCTTACTGTTTTTCGCTCGGCAAAGAGCCACTTTACCGTATTCCGTTTCGAAAACCTCTATATATTCTCTCTCTCTCTTTTCGGTGTCCAGCGCCTTATAGTCTGCCGTTTGCTCGTCGAGGTACTTAAAAAGTGCCTCCTTTTTCGTCCACACCACGGCAAAGCCCTCACTTTGGGCGCGCGCGCCTTCGCTGTCGTTGAAAAAGCGTTTTACCAGTCGGGCGGCGCGCTCGGTCGGTACTTCCTCTTCAATATCGACGCCGACCCGAGCGTTTTCCCCTACCATCAGCGCGCAGGCGACCGCTCTGTCGGTATGCGACAGGCTGAAGTCTATTCCGTCGCGGTCTGCGACCGACGGTCGTCCCCTTTCGTTTCGGGTAAGTGTCAGCGTTTTGGAGTCGACGTTGGCAAGTGTCAGCGTTCTTGCGAGCAGCTCGAGCGCGGCAAGTCTTTGCACGACCCTTCTTTCGTTACTCGACGCGACGACGGCGTCTATATATTCGTTTGCATCAAAAAGAGCTTTTATACTCTCGGGGTCGATGACCCTCGGTATCTCCGCGTAGCTCACGAGCAGCACGTCTCTCACCGCCTTTCCTTATATATTTTACCACATTTTCTTCTTTTTTTCAAGTTTTTTCAAAATCGTGGCATTACGTGGCACTCTCGGTCACTTTCTTCGTCCTCCGTCTGTGCTAAAATCTGTTTGCACAAGCAAGGAGGTGAAACGGTGTGCTGTGAAAATGAAACTTCAAAAAACCAAGACAACCTGTCGATAGCCTGCTCCCTCGGTATTCTCCCCGAGCTCGCCGAGCGATATATCGAGGAATGCCGTTCGTCGGGTCGTCTTCTGCCCAATCTCGCCGGCTTTTGCCGTCGTTGCGGCTTTGAGGGGAACGCGACCGAGAGGCTGCGCCGCGACTACCCCGATAAATACGCCGAGCTATGCCTGATATTTGAGGACGAGGCGCTAAACTCAAAGGTCTCGGCGTCGGTGCTCTCTGCCTACCTCAAGCGTCGACTGGGGTACGACGGAAATGAGGTCGAGCCGCCTCCCTGCGAGCTGGGACAGCTCAAGCTGATATTCGAGCATGACGTTCTTACCGACGGCGAATGAGGGTAGAGTTCTGCGCATACCCGGTAAGCCGAGTCCGCGTCAGTCCGAGTTCTTTGCCTCCCGCGCTCTTTACACCGCCTACGGCGGTGCGCGAGGCGGAGGTAAGTCCTGGGCTTTGCGGCGAAAGCTGACCGCGCTTTGCCTGCGCTACCCCGGAATCAACTGCCTGCTTGTGCGTTGGTCGCTTGCCGAGCTGAAGAGCAACCACGTTATCCCCTTCCTTCGTGAATACGGCGCGTTTATGTCCTACTCCGAGTCCGACCGGCGACTGACCTGTCAAAACGGTAGCACCATCTCGCTCGGCTATTGCGCCTCGGCGCGGGACACTCTGCGCTATCAGGGGCAGGAATACGACGTCATCGCCATCGACGAGGCGACCCAGCTGAGCGAGTATCAGTTCTCGATCTTCAAGGCGTGTCTTCGCGGAGTGAACGACTTTCCCCACCGTATGTACCTGACCTGCAATCCCGGCGGGATCGGGCACGCGTGGGTCAAGCGACTTTTCGTGGATCGGGTCTACCGCGAGGGCGAAAAGCCCGAGGACTATTGCTTCGTTCGGGCGCTGGTGAGCGACAATACCTATCTTCTGGCAAG
>JAZKZA010000146.1:0-2686 GCA_045612445.1 Eubacteriales bacterium
ACACCTCTGCCGCGTTTGGCAGGATGTGCGCCCATCAGTTCATAGGCCCTGTAGTTTGTTCCCTGGTGGAACAGATAAAGCGGCAGGCCGCCGCGCTGTTTTGCGGTATTTGGAGTTTTAGAAGCGGTTTCGGACATAGTGACATTCCTTCCTTATCTGAATCTGTGCGAATCCGGACACCGTCCGGAGGAAACGGCAAAATTCCGGTCTGAGCTTCTTTTTCAAACCAGAATCCTTTGTCTGCGGCACGAAACACATCCGGATAACACTACCCGGACAGCCCGCAGACTCCCCTATTTCACATTTTTCACGCAGCAATGCGCATATTTCGCATATGAGACAGCAGTATAACTCCTCGGTTATTACTATTCTATCACATTTTTTTGTGATTGCAAGTATGTGTTGTGTAAAACAATCAATTTAGCCATAAAATACAGTCGAAAATTGTATACTTCGGCAAATATCGCTGCGTTCTTTTATTTCGCATGGTTTCTGTTGTTCGTTCTATCTTAGCATCCCGAAGCCAACAGAATCTGTCGGATTCCGTGGATGCCTCCCATGCGGGGGCGCCTGTAAGTACTTCTCTCAAACATGCTGCGGAGAAGCGCTGCCTGAATTTTACAGAAAATGGAATACACAGGCAATAAAAAAAGCACGCTTCCCTCCTAAGAGAAAAGCGTGCCTTCTCGTTTTAAGAGTAACTGTGCGAGTACAGATTACATCTCAGCGAAGTACTTGATGGTACGAACCATCTGGCTGGTGTAGCTGTTCTCGTTGTCGTACCAGGAAACAACCTGTACCTGATAGGTGTCCTCGTCGATCTTAGCTACCATGGTCTGAGTAGCATCGAACAGAGAACCGTAACGCATGCCGATAACGTCGGAAGAAACGATCTGCTCCTCGGTGTAGCCGTAGGACTCGGAAGCAGCAGCCTTCATAGCAGCGTTGATAGCGTCCTTGGTAACGTTCTGGCCCTTAACGGTAGCAACCAGGATGGTGGTGGAACCGGTGCAAACGGGAACGCGCTGAGCAGAACCGATCAGCTTGCCGTTCAGCTCGGGGATAACCAGACCGATAGCCTTAGCAGCGCCGGTGGAGTTGGGAACGATGTTCTGAGCGCCAGCACGAGCACGACGCAGGTCGCCCTTACGATGAGGACCGTCCAGAATCATCTGGTCGCCGGTGTAAGCATGAACGGTGGTCATGATACCGCTCTGAATAGGAGCGTAATCATTGAGAGCCTTTGCCATGGGGGCGAGGCAGTTGGTGGTGCAAGAAGCTGCCGAGATGATCTGGTCATCAGCGGTCAGGATCTCGTTGTTAACGTTGAAAACGATGGTCTTGAGATCGTTTCCGGCAGGAGCGGAGATAACGACCTTCTTTGCTCCGGCGTTGATGTGAGCCATCGACTTGTCCTTCGAGCAGTAGAAACCGGTGCACTCAAGAACAACGTCAACGTTGAGAGCAGCCCAAGGGCAGTTGTTGGCGTCCTTCTCGGCGTAGATCTTGATGGTCTTTCCGTCGACGGTGATGGTGTGCTCACCAGCCTCAACAGTGTGACCCTCGTAGCGACCCTGGGCGGGGTCGGAATTTAGGAGGTGAGCGGGCATCTTGGGGCTGGTGAGGTCGTTGATAGCGACAACTTCGTAGCCCTCGGCTCCGAACATCTGACGGAATGCAAGACGGCCGATGCGTCCGAAACCGTTAATAGCAACTTTTACTGACATTTTTTTATCCTCCAAAAAATTGATTTAAAAATAATACAGCTTTATCCAAATATATATTTTATACTAAATCGGTCAATATTACAAGAGGGTTGTTGAAAATTTATCAATTTTGTAACATTGCACTTTTAAGGGGCTAATATTTGGTGTTTTGTGGTTAATTTAACAATAAAATCACTTAACGAGGTGGCGTTTGATCTTTCTCGAGGTGGTTTTTTCGAACTCGGAGGTGCGGATTTCGATCGCTCTGATCTGCTTGTAGCCGACGATGCTGTGGTTAAGCTTGTTGATCTGAGCTTTGATCGTTTCGGTGAGCTGATCGATCGAGACGTCGGAGGGGAACTCGCTGAAGTTGGGATAAACGATAGCCGTGAGGATAACCACGTCGCTATCAGGCTTCTTTCTTCCGACAACAACGCATTCGCTGATCGACGAAAGTGAGGAAAGATACTCCTCGATCTCCTCGGGGAATACGTTTTTACCGTTTTCAAGAACTATAACGAACTTCTTTCTGCCGGTAATAAAGATATATCCGTCCTCATCCATATATCCCTCGTCTCCGGTACGGAACCAACCGTCCTCGGTAAAGACGGCGGCAGTCTCCTGGGGGTTCTTGTAATAACCGAGCATAACGTTGTCGCCCTTGACGAGGATCTCTCCCTCGTTGTAGCCCTTGTCGTTTACGTGGTCGGCGTCGATCCTGACGCGACAGCATTCGACCGCCGGACCGACCGATCCGCGCTTGGGTGCGTAATAGGGGCTGACCGAGATCAGGGGAGAGCATTCGGTGATACCGTATCCCTCCGAGATCTGGATGCCGAACTCGTCAAATCCCTCAACAAGCTCGGGGTTAAGCGGCGCGCCGCCGCAAACTATCTTGCAAAGGCGACCGCCAAAGGCGGCGTTTACGTCTTCGAAAAGCTTGTGCCTCAGATCGATACCGACGCATCTTGTGACCTTGG
>JAZKZA010000147.1:0-4163 GCA_045612445.1 Eubacteriales bacterium
CGATCACGAGGCAACGAAGTCAAACTTATCGTCCTCGGTCAGCTTGAGAGCCTCGGTGATCGCCTCAAAACGGGCGGGCGCCTTTTCGAGGTCCCCGGGGTTGTGAGCGTCCGAGCCCAGATAAAATTTACATCCGCGCTCAAGTGCGATGCGGTAGGGTCTCAAAAGCTCCTCCGACGAGCAGTTCTCGAGCGGCAGGTTCAGCTCAACGCCCATACCGCGGGCGGCGACCCGTTCAAAGAACTCGGCGTATTCGCCGTCGGTGATCATGGAAAGTATCTCCTCGCAAGATCCGGTGCAGTTCCTTGCCATAAGGCCGCAGGTGAAGTGTGCAAGACCGGTTTTTTCGAAGGGAAGGTCCATATCCAAAAGCGCGTGATTTCGCTCCATGTATTGCCTTGCGCGCTCGCTTGGAGTTGCCGGCTCGAGCGGAGTGGTAAAGCCCTTCATATGTAGATGAGAGGTCGGAATCACGATAAAGTCAAAGCGATCCACCGTCTCGCGTGCGATGCCTAAGGTCAGAAAGCGATCCATCTCTGCCTCACAGCCGAAATTGAAGGTAATGCCGTCGGCGGAGGGGAGGGGGAGAGAGCTTGAGATGTGCGAGTAGTCCTGAGGACGGTACCAATCGCTTGCGCCCTCGACCATTGAATCCCAAAAGTGGTCGGTCAGGCAGATGTGTCGCAGTCGGTTTCTTTTGGCGTAATCCAAAAGGGCGGCGGGCGTTTGCTCAGGATGGTTTGAGCAACGCGAGAGCTGCGAATGCAGATGCAGGTCGTGGTCTATTATATACTTCATAAAACGTCTTCTGTCGTAGGTGAAAGCTCACTCAAAAATCTGCCGAGCACGTCTGCCAGGATAGCCTGCCCGTCGTCGTTGAAGTGCAGACCGTCAACCGTGTAGCGCGCCTTCTGCTCGGGGTCGTTTGGGTCGATGCCCAAGCCTTCAAAGAGGTCAAGAACCGGAACGCCAAGCTCTTCTCCCCTGGACTTTATTACCTTAACGTACTCCAAAAGCGGCTGTGCGTCGCTTTTTTTCATTGCGCGTGGCGAGGGGCAGGTGTCGGAAACGCCCTTGAAATGACAGTGGGCGGGAGTCATGAAAACGATAGGCTTGCCGGGATAGAGTGACTTGAGCCGATCCATCAAAAAGTAGACCGCGCCGCAAAAGGTCTCGGGAGATCGGTCGTCCGGGCACCCGAAACGGGCGTCTCCGTGAATATAGTCGTTGACGCCGCCGTAGACAACGACAAGGTCGGCGCCGGGGTCCATATTGTAGGCTCTTCCGCAGAAGCAGAGATCGTAGCGAGGATTTTCGCTCGGCTTCTCCTGATGAGCGATTCTCGTGCCGCCGATACCGTAATTGTTGACCGCCCCCAAGCCGTAAGCTCTTTTTAGACGGTTGTCGTAGCGGTTTGCGGGAATATTGCTGACACCGGTCCCCTCGGTTATGCTGTCACCGAGAAAATTGACCGTAAGTCCTTCAAGCTTCATGGGTGATGCTCCTTTCTTTTAGAGAGGTTGTTGGCCGTTACTTTTTGCTGAGAAAATCCCGATAATATTCAGCGAGCAGCTTCTCAAAATGAGACAGGGCTATTTTCATTCCCTCGGCGTTAAGATGACTTATATCGTCAGGGTTCATACAATATTGTGCTCGGAAGGAGTAACTCTTCATGTCTATTCCCGACACGGCAGGATCGCACGCGCGAATGAAGTAAACTCCCTGCCGCTTCGCCACAGCTTCCATAGCGTCGGCGTAATCAGCGTAATCAAGACCGTTTTTCGTTCCCGGGAAGTTCCAGTTCGAGATGCAAACGATCATCGCGTTCGGATATTTTTTCTTGAGCCCCTCGATGATGACGTTCAAGGCTCCTGAGAAGGTCTTCGTATCTCGGCTATCCGCAGTCCCTAACGGAACGCTCTGGTTGAAGTCGTTTCGACCGCCCTCAAGCAGAACTATATCCGCGTTGTTCTTTGCCATAGAAGCATATCTTACGCACATCGGGTTTTTGTTAACGTAATTGCTAACGGTAGAGCCGCCTATTCCGTAGTTATTCATTTTGATATCGTATTTGTTGGCCAGAAGAGAGAGCCAAACCTTGCTTCTGTCCAGACCGTGACCGTCAAAATAGCTGTCACCCAAGGCGTTTACGGTGAGACCTTTGAGTATGTCGGTAATATCCCGAACAAAACCGCAAACGTTGCATTTTTCATCCGTAACGTCATCGTAGGTATGGCTCTCGATAGGCAAAGTCGTTTGCGCTACAAGAACGAGCTTACATACCGAACAATGCTTGCCCTCGGTCTTACCGGCTGCTTTACACGTAGGAGCCACGGCGGGGTCAATGACCTCGGTATGCCCCTTGGCTTTAACTTCGGTCTGCGCCACCAGTACTTGGCTGCAACGCGAGCAATGCTTGCCCTCGGTCTTGCCGTCTTTGGTGCAGGTAACGGCTACGGCTGGATCGGTGACCTCAACGTGACCGAGAGCTCTGACAAAGTTCTGCTTTACAAGGATCTTTTTACAGTCGGAGCACTTTTTGCCCTCGGTCAATCCGCTGACGGTGCAAGTTGAAGCAACAGACTGAAGGACCTCCGTGTTGGGATGCTTGCAGTTTAAGTCTCTGGTAAAATCGCAGCCGTTGCACGTTGCGTCCTCATCGTTGTCAAAAACGTGATCTGCTATAGGAAGTATTTCTTGCTCCAGAATTACGAACCCGCAGACCGAACAATGCTTGCCCTCGGTCTTACCGGCTGCCTTACACGTGGGAGTCACGGCGGGGTCAATGACCTCGGCGTGTACCGTTGATCTTTCTATTACTTGGATTTCCTCGAACGAGCACTTGACGCAAGCACGTTTAGACTCGCCTTCGTCAATGCAGGTAGCCTCTTTTACGGTTACCCATTCACCGAACGAGTGAATGCAATCGCCCTCATTGACCGACGGTCGTTCGGTGCTTTGCGGATCGCGTGTAGTAGTATTGCTCGGCGGCGTATTAGTATTGTCACACGCGGAAAGGGCAAGCACGCATATGAGCAACAGAGCCGACAGTGTCCATAATGTTTTTTTCATAGTTATCCCTTCAAATAAAAAGATACGCGATCGATATCTCGCGCGGAAAAGCGAAGCTCTTCTCCGCTTCAAATTATATCACAGCTTTCGCATTTTTACAAGAGAGCGAGCGAAAAACAAAAGATTTTTGTCGGTGTAGCCAAATAGTTTTGCTTCGTCAGACTCTGACGGAAGACATATCCCCCAACGTAAGGCGGTCATCGAAAAGGGAGTTCTGAAAACGCTGCTCCATAACCTCGAGTCGGCAAAGGCGGCAGGTGTTGAGAGCACCGGAAACGCCAGCCGCGCGGGATACTCCTCGCCGGTCGGCATCAGTCCGTACGCCTTCTGCATCGAAGCGGGTGAGTACAGTCACGACGCCCTGCTCGAGCTTGCAGGCAACGGTGTCTACATCACCGAGGTTAAGGGACTGCACGCCGGTGCGAACGCCGTCACGGGAGACTTTTCGATCGAAAGCGCCGGCTTTATGATCGAGAACGGTAAGCTGACAAGACCTGTCAAGTCCTTCACGGTCGCCGGAAACTTCTTTGAGCTGCTGGGGAACATCAGCGCCCTGTCGAACGAGGTAACGGTCGGCATCTCGGGCTCGTTCACGAGATTCGGCTCGCCCGACGTCCTCATTCGCGACATGAGCATCGCCGGAAAATAAAATAAAAAACGCACGGTCGCCATCAGGTGACCGTGCGTTTTTAGTCAGTCTCGACGTCTGCCGCCGAAAAGGAGCAGGAGTCGTAAAATGTTGGCAAGTGAGACGATCAGCGACGCAACGTAGGTCATCGCCGCCGCCGTCAGAACCTTTTTCGCCGAATCTACCTCGCCCGAGGTCAAAATCGCGTCGCCTTCCAGCGTTCTCAAGGCTCGCGCGCTCGCGTTGAACTCTACCGGCAGCGTTACCAGCTGGAAAAGCGCCATCGTCGAATAAAGCGCGATGCCAAACGCCACCAGCGGGTCGCTTCCCAGCCAGAAGCCGAGCAGGAGCAAAACGGGCGAAAGTCCCGCGCCGAAGTTGGTCACAGGTATTATCGCCGTTCTCAGCTTTATCGGCGCGTACGCCTCGGCGTGCTGGATCGCGTGTCCCACCTCGTGTGCCG
>JAZKZA010000148.1:0-2228 GCA_045612445.1 Eubacteriales bacterium
ACCTCAGCCTTACCGTCAACCTTTACGGCGTTGTTTACGTGAACAATAAATCCTGCCGCCTGACGTCGGATTTCGGCAACGTTTATCTCTGCAAACTGCGAGCTACGTGAAATCCGGCGGTATACAGATACCGAAAGCTCTTCAAAAAGCTCGGCAACGGCAATAGCCGCCTGCGCCTTTGCTCGGTAGGCGTTTGCTGTTGACGGGTCGTTCTCTTCAACGGTTAGCGCGTTAGACCAAAGCTCCTCGCAAAGTCGGGCAATGGCGTCTGCAACGTCAGAAAGGGTGTCGGACATACCGTAAAATTCGGCGTCCGCTTGCTCTATAGGTCTTCTGCACCTGCCAAAGATGTTGGCGGTCTGCTTTTCACAATATGCAGTAACCGTGCTCGCCGAAAAGCCAAGCTGAGCGCGGAGTCTTTTTATAATAAGCGCAGAACGCGCCTTGATGTCTTCCATAATATCTCTTCCTTATAGAAAGATAGGACGCCCGAGCGCTTATGCACTAAGGGCGTCCTATCATATGCGGCAAACGATAAAAGTTATCACTTGATCTCAACGTTAACCTTTTTGCCGTCCGCATTTGCGGCTGCCTTCATAACGGTTCGGATCGCTTTGGCGATACGGCCGTGCTTACCGATGACCATTCCCATGTCATCAGCGGCAACGCTCAAAACGAGATTCACTGTATCGCCGTCGCTGCTCTCGCAAACGGTCACCTCGTCGGGACTGTCGACCAGCGCACAAGCGACGTTGTAAAGTGTTTCCTTAAGATTCGTCATGCGTTAACTCCATTAGTCAACGATGCCGTTCTTCTTAAGAAGAGCCTTAACAGTCTCGGTGGGCTGAGCGCCGTTAGCGATCCAGGTCTTGGCCTTGTCTGCGTCGATCTTGATCTCGGCGGGATTGGTCATAGGGTTGTAGTAACCGATCTCTTCGATGAATCTACCGTCGCGGGGCGAGCGGCTGTCAGCAACGATAACACGATAGAAGGGAGCCTTCTTTGCACCAAGTCTTCTGAGTCTGATTTTAACTGCCATTTTAATTTTCCTCCAAGTAAAATTTTTATATATTTTATTATATAAATACGAATTAATAGGGAAGCTTCATCTTTCCGAGCATTTTTTTACTTTTGCCGCCCGAAAACTGCTTCATAAGTGCTTTGATCTGCTCAAATTGCTTGAGCAGCTTGTTGACTTCCTCGACCGAAGTACCCGAACCGGCTGCGATCCTCTTTTTACGAGAGGCGTTCAGTATTTCGGGATGAGCTCGTTCTGCACGGGTCATCGAAAGAATGATGGCTTGAGTTCGGTCAAGTGCCTTTTCGTCGATCTTGGCGTCCTTGAGCGAACCGGGCTTAACTCCGGGGATCATAGCCATGATCTGCTCCATGTTGCCCATCTTCTTGACCTGGTTGAACTGATCAAGATAGTCGTCAAGCGTAAAGGTCTGCTGACGGAGCTTTTTCTCAAGCTCGGCAGCCTTCTTTTCGTCGAACGCCTGCTCGGCCTTCTCGATAAGCGAAAGAACGTCGCCCATGCCAAGGATTCGGCTCGCCATTCGGTCGGGGTGGAAGGGCTCGATGGTATCAAGCTTTTCTCCCGTTCCAACGAACTTTATCGGCTTTCCGGTGATATAACGAACCGACAACGCCGCGCCTCCACGGGTGTCACCGTCAAGCTTTGTGAGAATAACTCCGGTTATATCAAGGATATCGTTGAAGGTCTTGGCGACGGTAACCGCATCCTGACCTATCATGGAGTCGACCGTCAAAAGTATCTCGGTGGGGTTGACATTTGCCTTGATCGACTTGAGCTCATCCATAAGCTCCTCGTCGATGTGGAGACGACCCGCGGTGTCGATAAACACCATGTCGTATCCTCGGCTCTCGGCAAAGCGGAGACCCTCTTCGGCGATCTTAACGGGCGAAACCTTGTCACCCATCTGAAAGACGGGAATATCAAGCTGACCGCCAACGATCTCGAGCTGCTTGATAGCAGCGGGACGGTAAACGTCACAAGCAACGAGAAGCGGACGTTTGCCCTGCTTTTTGTACATGCCGGCGAGCTTTCCGGCGTGAGTCGTTTTACCCGCACCCTGAAGACCGCACATCATAATGACCGTGGGGGGCTTCGGAGAGATCGTGAGCTTGCTCTGCGAGCCGCCCATAATGTTTATAAGCTCCTCGTTAACTATCTTTACGACCTGCTGTGCCGGCATAAGAGATTC
>JAZKZA010000149.1:0-1682 GCA_045612445.1 Eubacteriales bacterium
TTATGACATTGTCTTCCTAAGACCGCTTGGCCTCCGACTTGGTTAAAAATACACTCTCCTCTGCCGCTGCATATCCGCCGCCAATGACAAAAACTTCCTTTCCGGTAAAGAACTCTCCGTCGCAGGTGGCGCAGTACGCGACCCCCTTGCCCTTGAACTCCTCCTCGCCCAGAAAGCCGACACTTCTCGGCTGAGCTCCGGTGGCAAGCAGGATACCGAGGCAATAATACTCGCCGTTGGTCGTTTTAACCGTCTTTACGTCGCCGTCGACGTCGATCGACCGAGCCTCGGCGAGCAGTATCTCCGCGCCGAAGTCGGTGGCTTGCTCACGAATGGTGTCGGTCAGCTCCTTGCCGCTGACCCGACGGATACCGGGATAGTTGACCACCTCGTGTGTAATGGTTATCTGACCGCCGAGAGTCGCCTTTTCAAGGAGCAGTACTCGGTATCTGGCTCGCGCGAGGTATAGCGCGGCGGTCAGTCCCGCCGGACCGCCGCCGACGATGATAACGTCGTAGAGGCGGTCCGGGTCATATCGGAGGGGCTTACTCATCAGAGCTGACCGACGAGGTCGAGGCTCGGCTTGAGGGTCTGCTCGCCCGGCTTCCAGTTGGCGGGGCAGACCTGATCTCCGTGGGTGTGGACGAACTGACACGCCTGAAGGCGTCTGAAAAGCTCCTCGGCGTTTCTTCCAACGTTACCCGCCGTCACCTCGTAGGCGACGATCTTGCCCTCGGGGTCTATTATAAAGGTTGCGCGCTCGGCAAGTCCGTCCGACTCGATGAGGATACCGAAATCCCTTGAGATGGCGTGAGTTGGGTCAGCAAGCATCGGGAAGCTTATCTTTTTGATGCGGGGCGAGGCGTCGTGCCACGCCTTATGAACGAAATGCGTGTCGGTCGACACCGAGTATACCTCACAGCCTGCCTCCTTGAAGTCGCCGTACTTTTGCGCGAGGTCCTCAAGCTCGGTGGGGCAAACGAAGGTGAAATCGGCGGGGTAGAAGAAAAAGATGCTCCACTTACCCAGCAGATCCTCTCGGCTTACCGTCTTAAATCCGTTTTCGTGGAAGGCGTGCGCCTTGAAATTTGAAATTTCTTTGTTGATCATTGACATAACTGTAATCAATCTCCTTCTTGTTAGTAAGAGGTCGTCCTCTGTTCGGAAATATTATGCCCTGTTTCGGGCAAATAATTCGCGAAAAAGGGGGCATAATAACGGCGAGTGCTAAAATCAAAGGGGAGATTATGCAAAAAAATTATCTGGTCAGCTTTTTACCCTACGCGACGGCGGCGTTTCTTATAGGCATCGTCGGCGGATTTACGACCCAGCTTGCCCCCGCCTTCGTGCGCGAGCTGGGGCTGGGATACAACAACACTGCCTGGACGGCGCTTGCTATGGCGATCTCGGGGGCGACGTTTGCCCCGATATTCGGCAGACTTGGCGACGCGATCGGCAGACGGAGGATACTTTTGCTCGGTGTTTTGACCTTTGCCGCAGGGAACGCTATGACCGCCGTTGCCCCCTCACTTTGGTTTATGATGGTGTCAAGGTTCGCAGTAGGTATGGGCAGCGCGGCGATCGCGCCGGCGGTAATATCATATATAATGAACGAGTTTCCTCCCGAGAGGATCGCGGGCGGCTTTTCGCTCTATATGCTGATATCGAGCGCCGCCGTTATA
>JAZKZA010000150.1:0-5441 GCA_045612445.1 Eubacteriales bacterium
CACCGGACACAGCGAGGCGTTCTACGATAGCTCGCTGATCGATCTGCTGGTCGATGCGGGATATAAGATCGAGGTCGAGGGAGCCACTGATAAGGACGGAAACGTCACGGTCCCCACCCTCGACGATAAGAACGTCAACCCGCTTGACCGCGACGACGTAAGACTCGTCGTCATCTATAACCCGAGAAGCGATTTTCTGACCACGGGCAGCGCAAACGAGCTGGACCGCCTCAACCGCTTCCTTGAAAAGAACAACTCGATGATGGTCTTTATGGATCCGTATTCTCCCGTTCTTCCCGAGTTTGAGGAATGGCTTGCCGTTCAGTGGGGAATAGTTTTCGACCGCTATCAGTCGGGAGACGATACCTTCAGCTATATGATCAAGGATAGCACGGCATCGCTCGATAACGCGGGATATACCATTCGTGCGAACTACGCCACCGGCGGCGGACTCGGATATTCCATCTATTCGGGCATGCTCGATCAGGGCAAAGCCCCGTCGGTCTTCTTTGAAAGCGCCACCTCCATCTCCTATTCGTCGAGCTTTACCTTGACTAAGGATTCGGACGACACCGATAAGTCGAAGGACTACGACTACGGCATGAATTATGTCGACGGTGTTGAGAAGAAGATTTTCAACGTCTTCACCGCCCCCACGAGCGCAGTAGCTATTGCAAACGGTATCACGGTCGCCGAGAGCGGCACGAAGAACCCGGGCAACGGAGCCGTCACCTATATCTTCACCGACGTTGATAAGCAGGTCTATACCCTCTCGGACGGTAAGATCGTCAATGCAAAGGGAGAGGAGCTCCCCTTCAACTCGAAGGGCAACTACGTCACCGAGGCGAGAACCGAGCTCGCCGTTGAAAAGGGAACGATCGTAACGGTCGGAAACGTCGGTGAGGTAGAAACGGTCATCAAGCAGGTGATCGAGCAGAGCGCGTCGGGCGGCGACCTCAAGTATACCCTGAGCGCAGACGGAGACGCCATTCTCAATAACGACGGCGTTGCACTCGTCGCCGATGCGAACGGAGTCTACACGACTCTTTCGGGCAGCCGACTTGAGATCGTAACGGTCGGCGGACAGAAGAGCATCAAGGTTCTGTCGGGCAGCCTGTCTGCCTCCGAGCCCTTCAAGCTCATGACGATAACCGAGCGCATCAACGAGGTGCAGGAGACCGATTACCTCGTGACCCAGCAGAACGCCTACGTTCTCGCCTGCGGCTCGACCAAGTTTGCAACCAAAGATTATCTTGAATCGGCAGTTTACGGAAACAAGGACGTTCTCCTTTCGGCAACCGTGCTGATGGGACGCGACGTCGTTCCGGTCGGACTTGAGTTCAAGCCCTTCGCATCATTTGAGATCTCGGATATCACCGACGCCGAGGCAAACCGCTATACCGTACTGCTGACCGTTTTGCCGGCGGTCATCGTGATCGGCGTGGGAGTATTCGTTCTGGTCAGGAGAAAGTACTCATGAACAACCCGAACAATACCCCCGAGATCAGACAGGACGCCCCTGTATACTCGACTCTGTCAGCTCCCCCCGAGCGTAAGGCAAGAAAAACGAAGGGCTCGTTTTTCAAGCGCCAGATAAAAACGCTGATCATTATCGGTGCGGCGATCGTCGTGCTGGCGGTCGGCATTGGTGTGGCGTCGCTGCTCATCGGAAACGGAGACGGAATAATAGACACCTTCACCGAAAGCCGAACCGACGCCGAGTCGGGTAAGGTGGTGTATACCTATCATAGCCGCGTCGGTGGCACGGGATATATCATCACCGACGAAAACGGCGAAAGACTTGAAGCCTATTACGTTGACGAAAACGGAAACCGCACCTCGGCGAGCTCGAAGGCAACTCTGGTCTTCGAGACGGCGATAGGCTCGCTTCTCCGCGTTGCCGACGACGGAACGATAACCTATTACGCGCTGGTCGACTATAACGGCGAGTACGTCGGTGGCGACACCGAGTGCCGCGTTCTGGTCTTCCCGAACGTCGCCGGCGGTAAGATCAGCAGCATAAAGATCCACAACTATAGCGGCGAGAACGGCGAGGCGGTCGAGTTCGATATCGTCGGTCTCGATACCGACGGAGACGGGGCAAACGATCATTTCCAGCTCAAGGGCTATGAAAGATCGACCCTCAATCAGATAGTCATGTCGGCCCTCACCAGTTATAGCGGCTATACAATAACGCTCAAGAAGCTCAGTATAGACTTCATGGAGGCATACGACCTTGAGCACGCGGGCGAGGAGGGCTATCAGCCGCTTCTCGACGAAAACAAAAACATTCGTTTCTCGGAGTACGGTCTTGACGAGGAGTCGGCGGCGTATTACGAGATAACCACCACGGACGGTGAAAAGCACCGTATGTATATCGGGTCTGAAAGCCCGAACGGCGGAAGCTATTACGTCCGCTACTACAGCGAGAGCGAGGGTCACCGCAACGCGGTCTACCGCATAGCAAACGATCCCGGCGTCAGCTCGGCGCTCGGTATGGACCTGAGCCGTAAGGCTCTCTTCCTCAGCCGCCCCGAAACGCTGGTCTACCCGCAGGTAAACTATCCCGCAAACGATACCACCTTCCTGATGTCCGAAAGCTTCAAGACCTATATGCTCGACGCGTCGAGCGAGGGCGGCTACCGTAAGGTCATAGACTTCTCGTATATAGACATCGAGGGTCGAAACTATACGATAGAGCAGGTACGTCCGTACGCCCTTAACGATAAGAGCGTTCTGGCGGGATACGTGCTCGACTCGGATAAGGTCAGCGTTGCGCTTGACCAGCTCTACGACATCTCGAGCCTGCTCTCGTCGGATTACGGAACGACGGCGGTCCATAACTACGTAAAGATAGTCAAGCTGGTCGAAAGCGTAACGGGCAGCGCACAGGTGCGCCCCTCGCCCGCAAGCTTCTCGACACTTGAGAGATACCTTGAGGCGTTTGATAAGTACGCCGCGTCGGTCGAGGCAACGATAGACGCCGAGCTGGCGAAAAACGGCGCGCTCTATCAGCTGCTTGAAAGCTACGGACTCGCCGAGCCGCAGTATAAGTTCTCGTATTACACAACGGCGTATGCCTATTCGAACGTAAGGCTTCCGATCGAGTTCAACTGCGTCTGGGTCAGCGAGCTGACCGAGAACAATACGTATTACGTCTGGTCTCCGATGTATCAGCAGATACTGGAGATCGGGTATCAGTATCTGTCATTTGTCACGTGGGATTCCTTCGATTGGGTCACCAGCGACGTTATAGACATCTCGATCAACTTTATCGACAGTATCCGTGTAACGGGTAAGGATCAGCTCGGAAAGCTCCAGGACATCCTCTTTGAGCTTGAAAACAGCTACGGCATATCGTGGAAAACGGGATTTGTTCCCTCGTATTCAAGACCGTACAGCGACTTTATCGACTCGGCGAAGTTCAACGTCACGGCAGGTCTCGGATATGACGGCAAGAAGACGCTGACGCTTGAAGCGGTGATCGAGTATAGCCTTGAGATGAAGAACTCGGTGACCGGCGAGATCTCGACGCAGTCAAATAAGCTGACGGCACCCCTTCTCTCGGAGATAGACCTTGAGGTAGTCAAGAACTATTGCCGCTGGGTCTGTGCCGCCGATCCTAACGAGTTCTATGCAAGTCTTTCGACCGAGATGCAGCGCTCGCTGGAGGCGTACGCCTCGTCCAAGCCGTCGGTCAAGCGCGGATCGCAGAGCGTTGAGGTAACGCACACGGTCAGCGATTCGTATGCGATCGCCTCGGGAAATCATTATCTCGAGTCGAAGAACTATACCGTCACGATAATCTACGACCGCAATACCGAGAACCTCACGGTAACGGCAGGTCAGCAGGGTCAGGCAGCGCCGCTGGTATACGACGAGCGCGTTTTCGATAACTATATCCTGCTGAACGTCAAGAACGATCCGGAGGCAGATGCCGATCGCTTCGCCGCTATCACCGACGAGGACCTCGACCGCGTTTCGGATTTCTATTACGCCATTTCGGGTATCACGTCGACCCAGAGTCGACTTCGCGTCACCACCTTTGATGAAAACGGCAGAGTCGTCTCGTCAAACGAGTATCTGTTCGATAAGAACAACAGCTCGGCAGAGGGCTCGGTGTATATCTCGGCGTTCAAGAAGTTCTATCAGACGATGCTCTATTCGAGCTACGCCGGCTTTGCCGACGAAGCCGAAACGGTCGGAGGAGCGAAGCTGACGGTCGAGCAGATGGAGGCTTATCAGGCGGCGGGAGACAACTGCGACCTGAAGATAGACGTCCGTCTGACCACGAACGACACCAAGTACGTCTACCGTATGTACAACTACTCATCGGTCAAGTCTTATATAACCGTTGAGGCAAACGAAACCAACGGCGGAGAAGGTCTTTTCTATCTCAACAGAACGAGATGTGAAAAGTTCCTGTCGGATGCCGTCCGCGCCTCGCTGGGAGACAACTCCATCGAGGGCGACCAGATATATTAAGATCAAGCTGAACCGCACGTTTCGTGCGGTTCAGCCTTAAAAAGAGGTAAGTATGGCAGAGAACAAACGAGGGCTCTTCATCGTATTCGAGGGGATAGACGGGTCCGGAAAGTCGACCCAGATAAAGCTTTTGAAAGAGGCGTTGAGCGAGAGGGGTCGCAAGGTCTGCGTGACCGCCGAGCCGACCGACTCGGTCAGCGGAAGGCTTTTAAGGGAGGCGTTGTCGGGCGCGAGCCACCGCTCGCCCAGCGAGCTTGCCGCACTGTTTTTGCTCGATAGGATATATCATAACGTAGGCGAGGGCGGTATAGAACAGCTCTTGAGCGAGGGCTACGACGTGGTCTGCGACCGCTATTATTATTCGTCACTTGCCTATCAGGGAAGCGAGACCGACGCGACGTGGGTCAAAGCAATGAATCTTGACTGCCCCGAGATACGAAAGCCCGACGTATGTATCTTTCTCGACCTCGATGCCGACACGAGCCTTTCGCGTATCGGCGGACGCGGCGGCGTCACCGAGATATACGAGGAGAAGGGCAAGCTGGAGAGAATAAGGCAGAAATATTTTGAGGTCTTCGAGTCGCTTCGGGGACGGGATAACGTAAAAATAATCAGCGCGGCGGCATCTCCGGAGGAGGTCGCAGAGGCGGTTTTCGGAGCGGTGGACGAGCTGCTCTGATGCGAATTGTCTAAAACGACGATTTTTAACTATTTTCAAAAAAGACTTGACAAGATTTGGTCGAGTTTTCCACAGGTCAAAAACAGAAAAAAGGCTGATTTCATCGGGTTTTACACAGTTTCAACAGAGTTTTCCACAGTTATCCACAGTATAGGCGGTTCTCAACGCCTTTGGCATTCTGCACAAAACGCATCACTAAAGCAAAGCGTTAAACCACAAAAAAGAGCCCGAAAACGGTCGTTTTCGGGTGAAACACAGCAAAAGGGGTCTCGTTGTC
>JAZKZA010000151.1:0-1852 GCA_045612445.1 Eubacteriales bacterium
GAAAAGACTACCGAGGAGCTTCCCCCTGAGGTTACAATTACGTTCACGCCCAAGAACGAGATCGTCTGCGTAACTACCGAGGAGGGCGAGGGAGGAATGGCTAACATTCGCTCCTATCCGTCGCTTGACAGTAAGTACGTCATAACCGCGCTCGCGCACGGCACAGAGCTGAAGAGAACGGGTATCGCTTTTGATACCGAGAATAATCCCGACGGCGACCTCGGCTGGAGCCGCGTTGAGTACGAGGGACAGATCTGCTATATGAGAAACTCGGTGCTCACAGTTAAGAAGACCAACGCGGGAAGCACAGAAACGACAACCACTCCTTATCAAGTTTATAACTCGGTCAGAGCATTCTTTTTGAGCGCAAAGGATATCAGCGTTTCGGGAAGCATAACTCAGGTTTATGCCGGTCAGACCTTTACCGAAACCGCAATTGCAAAAGCAAAGGGAATAGGCACGAGCAATTTTGCGTGCTACATAGAAATGAGCGGACTGAAGATTACTTACGTCGACGGTATTGCATATACCGAAATGGATGGAATCAAGGTCAAGACAGAAGCTTCTCGGGAAGAGATGATGAGCTCGTTTGGAATAAACGCGTTTTTGGGATATTCGTTCAACAAATTCTCGGTGACATCTGTCGAAAACAAGTCGGGCACGACGGTGCTTACGCTTAAAGGACTGTCGCTTGATGCCTTTGCTAAGGATATTGTTGGAGTTACCTCAGATATGTTTGAAACCGAAGCAGAGTATCTGGCGTTCCTTGATTCGATAAAGAGCTATGCAAGTAAATATACCGAAACCTATACTATTAACAGTAGCGGAAAGGTTACGGGCATGACGCTTTCCTATTCGTACGGCGAGGTGCTTGAGGACGGCACAACTGTTGATTATCAGTATTCCGAGAAAAACACCGTCAGCACAAACGTAGCGAATATCAAAGTCCCCGAGGACGCAGATTCCTACACCGAAGCATAAATTTATAAAACAAAAAAGCTCTTGGCGTTTGCCAAGAGCTTTTTGTTTTATCTTCCGTCTATATAAGCACAAGCCGCGAGAGCCGCAACTGCGCCGTCTGCGGTAGCGGTCGTTATCTGACGAATGCGCTTTGAGCGGCAGTCGCCCGCAACGAAGATGCCGGGAGTTGCCGTTGTGCAGTCCTCTGCAGAGTCGAAGTAGCCCCACTGATTAAGGGGAGCAAGGTCTGCGAACATATCGTTTTCGGGAGCAAGACCGATAGCCACGAACATACCGTCGCAGAGAAGCTCGGAGATCTCACCGCTTTCCTCGTTCTTTATCTTGATGCCCTTGAAGGCCCCGCCGTCGGCGATTATCGAATCGACAACACTGCTTGTGATAAACTCAACGTTGTCGCGGGACTTAAGAATTTCGAGAAGCTTTGCCTCGCCGGTGAAGTAAGCAAGGTTCTGAACGAGAGTAACCTTTGTGCAGCCCTCGGAGAGAAGAACCGCTTCCTGAAGAGCGGAATTTCCGCCGCCTATAACTGCAACGCTCTGTCCCTTGTAGAAAGCGCCGTCGCATACCGCGCAGAACGAGATGCCCTCACCGATAAAATCCTCCTCGTTTTCGATTCCAAGTCTGCGGTGCTTAACGCCCGTAGCGATAATAACGCTCTTTGCTTCGTACTCTCCGTCCTCGGTAACGACCACCTTAACGTCGCCGCCGTCGCGAATGCCCGTAACAGTTTCAAGATTTACGTCAGCACCCATAGTGAGAGCCTGATCGACCATCTTCTCTGCAAGCTCGTTGCCGCTGATCTGTCCCATAGCGGGGTAGTTCTCGATCTTGGGGGAGTAGGTTACCTGACCGCCGAAAGCCGACTTTTCAA
>JAZKZA010000152.1:0-2674 GCA_045612445.1 Eubacteriales bacterium
CCGCGGAGCTGATTGTCGATACGACGGCTCTCGTGTCTCTCGGTTCCGAGAATAAACAAGCCTCCCGCCTCACGAACCTTTTGAGCCTCGGGCGCGATCTGCGCCTTATACTTCTCGTAAAGCTCGCGGAATATGCGGCGCGCCTCAACGATATCCTCGTCGTCTATCTCGACAGTTCCGGTAGCGGCGGCGATAAGATCCTCGCGGATCTCCATCTTTCTCATCTCGGCTTTTGCCATGAACTCAGGGTTTCCTCCGAGCATTATATCGGTTCCTCGACCCGCCATGTTGGTAGATATAGTGACAGCTCCAAGTCTACCCGCCTGGGCAACTATCTCCGCCTCGCGCTCGTGATACTTGGCGTTCAGCACGTTGTGCTTGATGCCCTCTCGCTTGAGCCTTGCAGAGAGCTCCTCCGACTTTTCAATGGTTATAGTACCGACCAGGACAGGCTGACCCTTTTCGTGACACTCCTTGATCTGGGCGACTATGGCGTTATACTTACCCTTGACGTTCTTATATACGTTATCGGGACGGTCGATCCTGATCATCGGACGGTTGGTGGGGACTTCAACGACGTCGAGCCCGTATATCTCACGAAACTCGGTCTGCTCGGTCAGTGCCGTACCGGTCATACCCGAAAGCTTGCGGTACATACGGAAGAAATTCTGGAAGGTTATGGTCGCCAGAGTCTTGTTTTCCTTCTGTACTTTAACGTGCTCCTTTGCCTCGATAGCCTGATGCAGACCGTTCGAATAGCGGCGTCCCGGCATAAGACGACCCGTGAAGGAGTCGACTATAACGACCCCCGAGTCGTTCACGACGTAATCCTCGTCGCGATGCATACAACCGTGGGCACGAATGGCGTTGTTGACGTGATGCGCCAGCTCGGTGTTCTCCGAGTCGGTAAAGCACGCGACTCCAAAGAACTCCTCTGCCTTCTTCGCACCGCGAGGGGTGAGAACGGCGTTGTTCTTCTTTTCGTTGACGATATAGTCGGCGTCGATCGAGTCGTGCTCCTCCTTTTCGTCAAGCTCCTTGATAACGTAGGGCTTGAGCCTTGAAACGAACCTTTCGGCGCGCTCGTACAGATCGGTCGATTCCTCACCCTCACCCGAAATGATGAGCGGCGTTCTCGCCTCGTCGATCAGAATCGAGTCGACCTCGTCGACTATGGCAAAAAAGTGACCGCGCTGCGACATCTGCTCCTTATAGACCACCATATTGTCTCTCAGGTAGTCGAATCCGAACTCATTGTTCGTTCCGTAGGTGATGTCTGCTCTGTACGCCTCCTGCTTTTCGGCGCGCGACTGACCGTGAACGACGAGTCCGGTCGTCAGTCCCAAAAATTCGTAAACTCGACCCATCTCCTCGCTGTCGCGTCGGGCAAGATAGTCGTTGACCGTGACGATATGGACACCGCGACCTGCCAGTGCGTTAAGATACGCCGGCATGGTTGCAACGAGGGTCTTACCCTCACCCGTCTTCATCTCGGCGATGCGACCCTGATGTATCAGTATTCCGCCAAGTATCTGAACGAAGAAGGGGCGCTTACCGAGAACTCGGTCGTCCGCCTCGCGAACGACGGCAAAGGCGTCGGGCAGTATATCGTCGAGGGTCTCTCCCTCGGCGAGTCGTGCCTTGAGGACGTCCGTCATCCGGCAAAGCTCCTCGTTAGACATATTTTTGTATTTTTCCGACAGAGAGTCGACCGCCCTTGCAATTCTTTTTATCTTGCGGACCTGACGCTCGCTGTAGGTTCCGAAAATAGCATTTATAAGACCCATGGTTCTTCACCTTTCGTGTACACATAGATTATCAGTTTATTATACTACATTTAGATAGAAATTGCACGGCGTATTTGTAAATTTTATATTTTTTCGTCTTAACTATTGAAAGAAATAGGATTTTTTTATATAATATAAGCAATAAATCAAGAAACGGAAGCCGAAAATGGACATCAACATAGTTCTCTTTGAACCCGAAATACCGCAGAACACGGGTAACATCGCACGCACCTGCGCCGCGATCGGGGCGTCTCTCCACCTCATCAAGCCGCTGGGCTTCACCATCGACGACCGCAAGCTCAAGCGCGCGGGGCTCGACTATTGGCATCAGCTGGACATAACCTATTACGAGGGTCTTGACGACTTCTTTGAAAAGAACCCCGATGCCGAGGTCTATTATTTTTCAACCAAAGCGCCGCGCGGCTTTGCCGAGGTCAGCTATCCCAAGCGAGTGTTCCTTATGTTCGGTAAGGAAAGCGCGGGACTGCCCGAGGAGCTTTTGGTCAAGCATCCCGATCGCACCGTCAGAATACCCATGCGGGAGAATCTGCGCTCGCTGAACCTTTCCAACTCGGCGGCGGTAGCCGTCTACGAGGTGCTTCGTCAGCGAAACTACGAGGGCCTTAACGACCAGGGTCAGCTGACCCGATACGAGTGGTGAATATGAAAAAGATACTTTGTGCCATGAGCGGAGGGGTCGATTCCGCCGCCGCTGCACTGCTTCTCAAGCGTAACGGCTACGACGTCACGGGAGTCACGATGCTGCTTTCGGGCAACGAAAAGGACGCCGAGGACGCCGCCGCAAGCTGCCGCGCGATCGGCATCGAGCATATCACGCTCGATCTCCGTCGTGAGTTCGTTGAGCTGGTAGAGCGTCCCTTTTGCGA
>JAZKZA010000153.1:0-1690 GCA_045612445.1 Eubacteriales bacterium
GGATAAAGCGGATCTTCTGTTTGGTGTTAAGAACGAAGTTGATTACGTTGCTTGCTCGTTTGTTTCCTGCAAGCAGGATATGATCGATATCAGAAATTATCTTTCGGAGATCGGTGGAGAATATCTTGACTTGATCGCCAAAATTGAAAATCAGTCGGGATACGACAATATTGAGGAGATCTGTGAGCATTGCGACGGCATTATGGTCGCGCGCGGCGATATGGGTGTTGAAGTTCCTTTTGAAAAGCTTCCCGCAATTCAGAAGCATCTTATCACCAAGTGCAGACTTCTCGGAAAGCGTGTAATTACTGCTACAGAAATGCTCGAATCTATGATCCATAACCCCCGCCCGACAAGAGCGGAGATATCTGACGTAGCCAACGCGGTTTACGACGGAACGAGCGCAATAATGCTTTCGGGAGAAACCGCTGTCGGAGCATATCCTGTTCTGACCGTGCAAACAATGGCTAAAATCGCAGAAACGGCAGAGAGCGATATTAATTTTGCATCAAAATTCTATGCATCTGAATTTAAGATAAAAAATTCGGTAGACGCAATCTCGCATGCAACCTGCGCTATGGCGATTGATATTGACGCAAGGGCTATAGTGGCTTGTTCGCTTTCGGGTATGACCGCGCGTTTGGTATCGAGATTCCGATCTCCTGTTCCGATAATTGGTTTGACTACCAATGAGGTGACGTGGCGCAAGCTTGCGCTTTCATGGGGCGTTATGCCGGTTATGTGCGAAAAGTATTCTTCGATCGACGTATTGTTCTACATCGCCAAGAATACCGCAGCCGACGTTCTCTCGCTAACAAAAGGTGATAAGATCGTAGTTACCGGCGGTGATATTACCGGAAAATCCGGAAATACTAATCTTATAAAAGTCGAAGAAATAAACAAATAACAAATAACCCCGACCGTAACCGGTCGGGGTTATTATTATAAGTTAAGAACTTAAGCGTTAAGTCTTGCCTCGAGAGCTGCGAGCTCTTCGTACATCTCAGCAGGAACGTGGTCGCCAACGAGAGCGTAGAACTCCTTGATGTTAGCAACGTCTTCCTTCCAGGACTCAACGTCAACTGTGAGAAGATCACGGATAGTATCGATAGAGATATCGAGACCCTCGATGTTGATATCCTCTGCCTTAGGAACGAAGCCGATAGCAGTTTCAACAGCGTCAACCTTGTCCTCGCAACGGTCGATGATCCAGTTAAGAACTCTCATGTTGTCGCCGAAGCCGGGCCAAATGAAGTGGCCTTCGTCGTCTGTACGGAACCAGTTAACGTGGAAGATCTTGGGAGCGTTGGGGATAACCTTGCCCATCTCGATCCAGTGCTTGAAGTAGTCACCCATGTTGTAACCAACGAAGGGACGCATAGCCATGGGGTCGCGACGAACTACGCCGACAGCACCTGCTGCAGCTGCAGTTGTCTCGGAAGCCATGATAGAACCAACGAATGCACCGTGCTGCCAGTTGAAGGACTGGTATACAAGGGGAGCAGTCTTAGCTCTTCTACCACCGAATACGATAGCGGAGATGGGAACACCTGCCATGCTGTTGAATTCGGAAGAGATGCAGGGACAGTTAGCAGCGAGAGCTGTAAATCTGGAGTTGGGGTGAGCACCGGAGGTGTTGACCTTGTCAGCCTTGTCATACTTTGTATAATCCCACTTCTCGCCCTTCCAG
>JAZKZA010000154.1:0-10500 GCA_045612445.1 Eubacteriales bacterium
CGACCATCACCCTCAACGGCGGTGTTTACAACGGAAACGTTGCCTTTGGCGGCGGATATTACGGCGACCGCGAGAATATAACTATTTCCACGAAGTGCGAATTTAACGGTGCATACGGCGTATATCGCTATACCGAGGATAGCAGCATGAGCTACGTCTTCGTTGATACCGCCGAGGAGCTTGCCACAGCTCTTAAGAAGGGCAGCATTGCCGCTCTGATAGCTGACATCGAGGTCGATGCCGACGATACTATCACCGTTCCCGCAGGCGTTGAGGCTTATCTTGATCTGAACGGATATACCGTCAGCTTCGTTACCGACGATGCCGATAAGAATGACGACGGCAAGTTTACCTCTGCAGATAACGAGGTCGCTATCGACGTTCGCGGAACTCTGACCGTTAAGAACGGCACTATGACGCTCACTCATAAGAGTGATAATCTTGGTTGGAATGCCTGCACCGAGATCTTCTACGTTGCATACAACGGCATTTTGAACGTTGAGAACGCAACGCTGAAGAACCTTGGCGGCTCGGATATGGCTTATGCTATCGACGTCGTTAACGCTACGAATGCAACCGTAAACGTCACCAACTCGTATCTCTATTCGAAGTACATTGCAGTTCGTATATTTAATAACGCGAACGGTATGAACAACGTTACCATAGAGAACAGTACTGTCGAGGGCGGAACCCGTCGTGCACTGTGGGTACACATCTACTCGAACAAGGATAACAGCGGTAATGGTGTAAAGGATTCGACTCTGAACCTTAACATCTTTGGCAACGGAAACACCTATATCTCTACCAACCCCCATAACGTTATAGAGTTTGGATTTGACGACGTTATCAACTATACCGCTGACGGTAAGCTTATCGTTTCTGTTAATAATGCAGATGATCTGGAAAGTGCTGTTAAAGCGGGAAACTACGTAGTTCTTTCCGGTGATATTACGATGAGTAAATCCGTTAGTGTTTCTAATGCAAGCTTTGTTATAGACGGAAACGGTTATACTGTTACCATGGCGGAGAATGCAACCAACTCTATCGCTCTCTTTGATATCACCGGCGGTAAGGCTACTATCAAGAACGTAACCTTTGACGGCATTAAGGGCGGTGCGATCGTTCGTACTGTTGATGTTGACTTCACCGCAGATAACGTAACGGCTATCAACGGCAATCATACGGAGCAGCAGGGCCTTTTCCGACTCCTCGGCAAGAACACCGTTACCAACTGTACCTTCAAGAACAACACCTGCAAAATGGTTATCACGCTTAACTATGATGCCGAGTCATCTGACCAGCCTCAGGTTGTAAATAATTGCGTGTTTGAAAATAACACTTGCAACGATACGGCAGTTGTTTACTATGTTTATGGCTTGAGCGGTACGTTTGATGGTAACAAGTTTGTTGGAAACACCGTAATCTCTACAGGAAATGCCGCAACCCTGTACCTTGGATTCAAGCAGAATTGTGTTGTAACGAACAATATCTTCAAGGATAATAACGTTACCACAACTCATGCAACAACCAAGCGTGCAACCGGCGGACTTATGGTTGGTCATAAGGCGATCGTTACCGGAAACGCCTTCATTAACAACACCATTACAGCCGGAGGAAGAATCCTCGGTAATGATGTTTGCGCCAGCGTATATTATTCGGATATCGATCTTTCGGGTAACTATTGGGGCGGATCGGCTCCCGTAGAAAACGATGATTATTTCATCGAATATCCCGATGCCAACAAGGTAATTATCAACGATTATCTTATCACCTATTGAGAGTATTCGCAATAGAACACCACCCAACCCCTTTGGGGGTTGGGCGGTGATCAAGGGGCATGAGTGTTGGATTTGTGTCTCTTGATCGCCGATAATGTGCAAATTTTTTGAGAGGAGGTCAGTTCTTGAAAAACGTATTTTCTCTATTCTCTAAAAGTGGCGATAAGGAGACGGACAAGATATTTTTGCAGGGATTGATCGTCTCTTGTGTCAGTATCCTTATTTGCGTTGTGGCGTTGTGCTCTATGACGTTTGCTTGGTTCAACACTAATCTTTCCAGCACGAATAACGTTATCGAAAGTGCTTCCTTCGATCTTGATATGCTGATAACGGATTCCGAGGGTAACAGGATAGACCTCACCGATTATGGTAACGGAAGGCTCGGTTGTTGGCTCGAGCAGGGAAAGACCTACATCGCGTCCTTCTCGATCGTCGAGGGATCGACCGCGTCGAAGGGATATTGCGATATCCATGCCGTTAATTTGAACCACTATCCCACAGCCACGATAAGCAACGATGAGACAGTCGGCAACAATCCCTTCACTATAAAAATTGTCGCTGAGGACGACGTACGCGTCATCTTTATTGCCAAGTGGGGAATGTCCGCCTTGGAGACCATAGAATTTGACTCGACCGTAACGGTTGGAGCGAGCGGTATTACTTTGCCGCCTCCCGAGGAAGCCCCCGCACTTGAATAAAACAACGCTATCTCGAAACGAGATAGCGTTGTTTTATTATATTCATAGCATTTTGAGCAGCTCTGCTTCGTCGATTATCTTAACTCCGAGAGCTTGTGCCTTGGTCAGCTTACTTCCGGCCGCCTCGCCTGCAACGACGTATCCCGTCTTTGCGGAGACCGAGCCGCTGACCTTGCCGCCCTTCGCCTTTATCAGTGCTGCCGCTTGGTCTCTTGACATCGTGGGAAGCGTTCCGGTCAGAACGAAGGTTATGCCCCTCAGCTTGTCGTCGGTCGGCTGAGCCACGGCACACGTGTTCAGTCCCGACTCGATAAGTCTTTGGCAGAGTCGTCGGTTAGGATCGTGCGAAAACCAGTCAACAACACACTCGGCGCTGATCGGTCCGAAATCATCGATCTCGAGAAGCTCTTCAACGGTTGAGGACATAAGAGCCTCAAGCGTTCCGTAGCGAGCGGCGAGAGAAGCCGCCGCGACCTGACCGATATTTCGTATTCCGAGGGCGTAGACCAGCCTTTCAAGTCCCATAGCCTTTGATCCCTCGATGGCAGACACGAGATTTTGCGCCGATTTTTCTCCCATACGCTCAAGGCAAGAGATGTCTTCGACCTTCAGTGCGTAAAGGTCAGCCGCTGAGGAGATGAGTTGATTTTTTAGCAAAAGCTCTACGATCTGAGGTCCGAGACCGTCTATATTCATCGCGTCCTTTGAGGCAAAATGCTCGATGGCTCGCGATAGCTGCGCGGGGCAGGCAACGTTGGTGCAACGAACGGCGGCCTCGTCGTCCCGACTGACAGGCTCACCGCAGGAGGGGCAGACCGCGGGCATCACAAACTCGCGTTCGCTTCCGTCTCGCTTTTCGGGATGAGCGCAAACCACTTCGGGAATTATGTCGCCAGCCTTTTGAAGGGTAACGGTGTCGCCCAGCATAATACCCTTTTCACGGATAAAATCAAGGTTGTGAAGGGTGGCGCGAGAGACGGTCGTACCCGCCAGACGTACGGGGGAGAGTTGTGCCGTAGGGGTCAGAACTCCGGTTCGACCGACAGCTATAGTTATATCAAGTAACTTTGTCTGCTTCTTTTCGGGAGGGAACTTGTAGGCGACCGCCCATTTTGGGGTGTTCGTGCCTTCTCCAAGTCTGCGGCGAACATCAAGCGAGTCTGCCTTTATAACGACTCCGTCGATGTCGAACGCGAGGTCGTCGCGCTTTTCACCGAGGCCCTTTATATATTCTATTATTGCGTCGCCGCCGGTCAGGCGTGCGCGATAGGGAATGACTGTAAAGCCAAGCTCGGCGAGGCGGTCAAGCGTTTCGGTATGAGAGGTCAGCTCGCGACCGTCGGAGTACAGACTTCCCGATTGAAGGTTGAAAACAAATATCGAGAGGGCTCGTGAGGCGGTCACGCTCGGGTCGAGCTGACGAAGCGACCCCGCCGCCGCATTTCTTGGGTTTGCCAGAAGAGTTTGCCCCAGCTTTTCTCTTGATGCGTTGATGCGGTGAAACACCTCGCGGGGCATATAGACCTCACCGCGAACGCAAAGGTCGAGCGGTTCGGTCAGCTTCATGGGTATCGAAAAGATGGTCTTGAGGTTTTGTGTGACATCCTCGCCAACGTTGCCGTCTCCACGAGTCGCACCCTGAACGAAAACGCCCTTTTCGTAGGTCAAGGAGACCGAAAGACCGTCTATCTTCGGCTCAACAGAATACTCGGCGTCATTTATGCTCAAAGCAACTCCGTCTATAAACGAGGTCAGCTCTTCGAACGAAAAAACGTCGGAAAGTGAGTTCATGACAGAGCTGTGGTTGACCTTGTTGAATTTGTCGAGCGGCTTACCGCCAACGCGGTGTGTGGGAGACTCGGGATCGTCGTATTCCGGGTGAGCCGACTCAAGTGAGAGCAGCTCGGCGTAAAGACGGTCGTATTCGTAGTCCGAGATCTCGGGCGCGTCGTAAACGTAATAAAGCCTCGCGTGATAGGAAAGCTTCTGCCGCAGCTCTTTTATTCGAAAAAGAATTTCGTCCATGGCAACCTCTAAAATAATGATATAATATATTTTACCACAAAATCGCCCAAAATTCAATAAAATCGTATTATATTTTGTAAAAAGAAGCGATAGATGTTTATAGTGATTTTGCACAAAATTTACGAAAGTCAAGTGATATTATTAATTTACCCTTTACAAATTTACTTATTTGTGCTATAATTCAGGTAAGGAGGCTGGGTTCTCCTGAGCCTCCCCAAAAACGCATGGAGGGTTAAGATATGAAGATCACAACAGTCGGAAGACAAATGTCGGTTTCTGAGGACATGAAGGCTCTCGTCGCAAAGAAGCTTACAAAGCTCGACAAGTATTTTTACGACGAAGGAGCGGCGACCGTCACCTTCAGTCGAAGAAAGAACAAGGAAAGAATTGAGCTTACGATAAATGCTTCAAACACCCTTTTCCGCGGCGAGGCAGAGGAAGATACCTTCCGCGATGCGCTTGACCGCGACATAGAGGCCATTGAAAGACAGATCAGAAAGTTTAAGACGAGACTCGGAAAGAGGATCCGTCAGGCGGCGTTCGAGGTGCCGGACACGGTGCTCGACGTTATAGAGGAAGCTCCCGAATTCAAGATCAAGAAAAAGGAATTTTATTTCAAGCCGATGTCTGTTGAGGAAGCCATAATGCAGATGAAGCTGCTTGATCACGGCTTCTACGTTTTTGAAAACTCCGAAACTGGAGATACCTGTGTGGTATACGAAAGACATGACGGGGAGTACGGCTTGATCTCGCCCACTAAAGAAGAATAAGGATAATTTTGATCACCGGACCGCAAATGCGGTCCGGTCCTTTTTTTGAGAAACGTCATGTTTTTAGAATAAATATTCAAAAACCCCTTGACAATTAAAAAAAAGGGGAGTACAATAGGGTATCGTAAAGATTATAGAATGGAGACCGCAGCTATGATAAATAATAAGTTCTTCTTTTACTTTTATTATTTTGCTAAGGGCTGCCCGTCTTCTTGACATTCAAAGTGTGATCTTTGGATAGAATAAACGGACAGTCCGCATTCGTTATGCTTTTTGCGTAAAGATGCGGCTTTTTTGTTTGAATAACGAAAAATCACCATATGAAAGTTGAGATCAAGCCATGCGAATGAATTTCCACAGAAAGCTTCCCATTCCTCAGGAGGTCAAAAAAGAGTTTCCGCTCACCGAAAAGATGGCTGCTGTAAAGGCAGAACGCGACGAAGAGGTAAAAGCCGTTTTTGCCGGCGAATCGGATAAGTTCCTGCTGATCGTCGGACCCTGCTCGGCGGACCACAGAGAGCCGGTGCTTGAATATATTTCCAGACTCAGAAGACTTGAGGATCAGGTCAAGGACAAGATAATCATAATCCCCAGAATATATACCAACAAGCCGAGAACGACCGGACAGGGCTACAAGGGTATGCTTCATCAGCCCGACCCCGATTCAAAGCCCGATATGTATAAGGGAATAGTTGCCATAAGAGACCTTCACCTGTCTGCGCTTCGAGATTACGATTTCTCCTGCGCCGACGAGATGCTCTATCCCGAAAACTACCGTTACCTTTCGGATATTCTTTCCTACGTTGCCATTGGTGCCAGATCGGTCGAAAACCAGCAGCATAGACTGACGGCGAGCGGAATCGAAGCACCGGTCGGTATGAAGAACCCTACCGGCGGAGACCTCAGCGTTATGATGAACGCCATCACTGCTGCGCAAGCAAGACACACCTTCCTCTATCGCGGTTGGGAGGTCGAGAGCGAGGGAAACCCCTATGCCCACGCTATTCTTCGCGGTTACGTTGATTACGCCGGAAGAAGCGCCTCGAACTACCACTACGAGGACCTTCTGCGCGTTAACGAGCTTTACGGCGCGTCTGGTCTTGCAAACCCGTCAGTCATAGTTGACGCCAACCACAACAACTCGGGCAAGAAGTATCTTGAGCAGATAAGAATTTCGAAGGACGTCGTAAACAGCCGCAACTGCAATGCAGACATCAAAAAGCTGGTCAAGGGTCTTATGATCGAAAGCTATATCGAGGACGGCGCACAGGGTGTTCACGAGCACGTTTTCGGTAAGTCGATAACCGACCCCTGCCTTGGCTGGGATAAGACCGAAAGACTTATTCTCGATCTTGCCGATCAGCTGTGAGTGTAAAGACGTATGATAGGAGTAATAGTAAACGTTATTACGGTCATTATTGGATCTTGCCTTGGAATGATCTTCAAAAAGAGGATATCCAAGAAGGTCAGCCGTGCCGTTATGGTCGGGCTTGGCGCTTGCGCTCTGTATATCGGAATTTCGGGAAGCCTTTGCGGTGAAAACGTACTGATACTGATCGCGTCCGTCGTGCTTGGCGTAATAGTGGGAACGCTTTTGAAGATAGACGACGGCATAAACCGACTCGCTCTGGCTGTCGAGCGTAAATTCAGACGAGAAGACGAGTCCCGCCCCTCGATCGCCGCAGGACTCGTTACCGCAACGCTTTTGTTCTGTGTCGGTTCTATGACGGTCACGGGCTCTATACAAGCGGGTATGACGGGCGACAACTCGATCCTTTATACCAAAGCAATGCTCGATCTGGTAGCATCGATCTTTCTTGCCGCAAGCCTTGGCGTCGGAGTTCTTTTTTCGGCGGTTTCGGTGCTGGTGATACAGGGTGGGCTCGTCTTGCTTTCCGAGATCGTGGCTCCCGTTTTGAGCGTGGGCGCGACCAATGAGATGATCTGCGCCGGCTCTATATTGATCATAATGCTGGGAACAAATCTTATGGGAATGACCAAGATCAAAATTGCGGATTTTCTGCCGGCCATCCTGTTTGCACCGCTGATCTATAATCTTATCCCTTTATTTGAGAGTCTTTATTCCATCATAATAAAGTAAAAGGAAGTGTGACATATGTCGAACAAACTTGACGAAGCAAGAGGTATCATCAACGAGGTGGACTCCAAGATGGCAGAGCTCTTTTTGCAGAGAATGAAGGCCGCCGAGCTGGTATATGAGTATAAAAAAGAGTTTGGACTTCCGGTGCTGGATCAAGCCAGAGAGGACGCGGTCATCGAGCGAAACTCCGAGCTTATCAAAGACGAGACGCTGAAGGAATACTATATCGACTACCTCAAAAATCTGATGTCGATCTCAAGGGCGTATCAGTACCGTATGCAGAACGGCTTGAAGGTGGCGTACAGTGGAGTTGAAGCGTCATTTGCTCATATCGCGGCGGGCAGGATCTTTCCTGATGCCGAAAGAGTCAGTAAGAAGGACTTTAAGTCGGCGTACGAGTCGGTCGTGAACGGTGAGTGTGACCTTGCTGTGCTTCCCATTGAAAACAGTTATGCCGGCGAGGTGGGGCAGACCATCGACCTTATCTTCTCGGGGACGCTTTATATAAACGGTATATACGAGCTTGAGATACACCAGAATCTTCTCGGCGTGCCGGGGACAGAGCTCGGAGATATAAAAGAGGTCACGAGCCACCCGCAGGCGCTCAGTCAGTGTCAGGAATATATCAAAATGAGAGGATACGGTACCGTCGAGGCGTCGAACACCGCGGTGGCGGCAAAGACGGTTGCCGAAAAGCGAGACAAGACGGTCGGAGCGATCGCAAGCGTTGAAACGGCGGAGCTTTACGGGCTGACCATTCTCGATACCAACATAAACAAAAGCAGTGAAAACAGCACGAGATTTGCCGTGATTTCAAAGGTCAGAGCAAGGTCAGAGCGCTTCACCAGCTCGGTCATGATGTTCACCGTTAAAAATGAGGCGGGCTCGCTCGCGAGCGCCATCAGTATACTTGCCAAGTACGGCTATAACATGACGGCGTTGAGAAGCCGTCCGCTTAAGAGAGACTCCTGGCAGTATTATTTCTATATCGAGATAGACGGCGTGACCGACAACGAGGTCGGCGAAAAAATGAAGAAAGAGCTTTCTGCCGTTTGCGATAAGCTCAAGATAGTGGGAAGCTTTGCGCCGCATTCCCGCATATGAGGAGATAAAATGACGATACGAATGAATTTGGGCGAGAATAGCTACGACATAGTTGTTGAAAGAGGTGTGCTTGGTCGCGCCGGTGAGCTGCTCGACTTAAACAGAAGAGTTCTCGTGGTGACCGACTCGGGCGTTCCCGAGCAATATTCAAAAACGCTTGCCGAGCAGTGCAAGAGCGCGGTCATAGTTACGCTTGACGAGGGCGAGAGCTCGAAGAGCCTTGAGTGCTTCGGAAGGCTCTTGCAGACCATGCTTGACGCGGGCTTTTCAAGAAAGGATTGCGTCGTTGCCGTTGGCGGCGGCGTCGTTGGAGACCTTTCGGGCTTTGCGGCGGCGGCGTACATGAGAGGCATCGACTTTTACAACGTACCGACAACCCTTCTTTCGCAGATAGACTCCTCGATAGGAGGAAAGACGGCGATAAACCTCGGTAGTGTTAAAAATATCGTTGGTGCTTTCTATCAGCCCAAAAAGGTGTTGATAGACCCCGAGCTCTTGAAGACCCTTCCTAAAAGACAGCTTTCGAACGGCTTGGCGGAGGCGATCAAAATGTCGCTCACCTCTGATAAGGAGCTTTTCGAGCTGATCGAGGGGGGAGACGTCAATGAAGTGCTGGACGAGATAATCGTTCGCTCGCTGATGGTCAAAAAGTCCGTCGTTGAAGCGGACGAGAGGGAGTCGGGACTTCGACGCATACTGAACTTCGGTCACACGGTCGGTCACGGCATTGAAAGCGCGAGCCGCGGCGCGCTGTATCACGGCGAGAGCGTGGCGCTGGGTATGATACCGATGTGCGGCGAGTCAATCCGAGGCAGAGTTGTTGAGGTGCTGAAAAAGTGTGAGCTTTACCGCGAGATGCAGCTTGACTGGGAGGCGATAAAGAACGCCGCCTTCCACGACAAAAAGGCGGACGGAGGCTGCGTGAGTGCGGTTTTTGTTCCGAATGTCGGGGAGTTTGAAATAAAGACGCTCGGTTGCGATGAGATCGTTGAAGCAGCAAGGGGCGTTCTTGGTGACCGATAAAACCTACCACGGAGAGATAAAACTATGATAGCCGAAATTAGGCCCTTTTGTTTGCAGGGAATGGTGTGTGCGCCGCCTTCAAAAAGCATGGCGCACAGATATTTGATAGGTGCGGCGCTGTCGGGTAAGGAGTGCAGAATATCGGGGATCGATTACAGTGAGGATATCCTTGCGAGCATCGACTGCTTGAGAGCGCTTGGTGCTCGTGTCGATATCTGTGACGACGTCGTTACTGTTGATCCGAAGGACTTTATGAAGGGAACGCCGAACGAGCTTCTTTGCCGTGAAAGCGGAAGTACGCTGCGCTTTTTCGTCCCGCTTGCCCTTTGCCTTGGCGAGAGGGTGACCCTTTCGGGAAGCGAACGCCTTTTTCAAAGACCGCTCGACGTTTACGAGGAGCTTTGTCGAGAGAACGGACTTCTCTTTGAAAAGGGAAGGAAGAATCTTTCGGTATGCGGAAGGCTTACGGGTGGCGTTTACGCCGTCAGAGGAGACGTGAGCAGTCAGTTCATAAGCGGATTGATCTTTGCTCTCGTTTATTTGAATAAGGATTCAAAAATAAATATAATACCGCCCTTTGAGAGTCGGTCCTACGTAGACCTTACGGTCTCGGCGCTCAAAAGCTTTGGCGCTCGGGTCGATTTTGACGGAGAGCTTTGCGTTAAGATCGAGGCAGGTGAGCTGACGGCTTATTCCGGCAGAGTTGAGGGCGACTACTCAAACGCCGCCTTCTTGGACGCCTTTAACTTCATAGACTCTGATGTTTCGATTGAAAATCTTGATCCGAACAGTCTGCAGGGAGACCGAGTGTACCGAGCTTATTTTGAAGAGATAAGCAGAGGAACGCCAACTCTCGATATATCCGATTGTCCCGATCTTGGTCCGGTGCTTTTTGCGCTGGCGTCGCTCAAAAACGGAGCGCGATTTACGGGAACGGACCGCTTAAAGGCAAAGGAAAGCGACAGAGGTATGGCTATGCACGAGGAGCTTTCGCGCCTTGG